>NZ_JANJFJ010000160.1:0-9852 GCF_024626565.1 Microbacterium sp. zg.Y909 | reverse complement strand
GAATGAGCAGCTCGCGCGCGGGGGTCTCGCGGGGCAGCGTCTGCGCCGCAGCCAGCGTCACGACGCCGCGCATGCCGGCCCACACGATGATGCCCCCGTGCTTCCACCCCAGCGGCGAGGCCTGGTAGTAGTCGAGGTCTGCCAGCTCGCGGCCCACTCGCCGCCGCCAGACGGTGAGGCGACGCTCGACGCGGTGGCGCTCGACGCTGCGTCCCCGCCGGTCGACGGGCCGGGGCGGCGGATCGTCGAGGTACGTGTCCTCGTAGGCGTCGATGCGGGCGCCCACCGCTCCGAGCCGTGCGCGTTTGCCCTCGGCGCGACGGCCTTGCAGCAGCACCAGGAGCGCGACGTAGCCGGTGCGCACGAGCAGGATGATGGCCAGCGCGGTGCCCGCGAGCAGGAAGGCCCGCTGGGGTCCGTTCTGCTCGGCCAGGTTCTGCAGCCAGAGGTCCTTCAGCTCGAGCCCCATGATGAGGAAGACCGCGCCCTCCAGCACGAGCTCGATGGTGCGCCAGTTGACGGCGTCGGACAGCCGCTGCTCGGCGGTGAACCAGCGTGCGGAGCCCTGGCCGGTCACGATTCCGGCGACCACTGCTGCCACCAGGCCGGACCCGCCGAATTGCTCAGTGGGCAGGTACGCCGCGAAGGGCACCATGAAACCGATCGCGGTGTTGGCTGCCGAGTCCCCCACCCACACCCGCAGGCGGAGTGCGAGAAAGCCCACCAGCGCGCCGGCGGCGATGGCCACGAGCACGCCCCAGGCGAAGGCGCCCGCGAACTCGCCCGCGGCCACCGCGCCTCCCGTGGCGGCTGCGGCGATCGCGGTGCGCAGCAGCACCAGCGAGGTCGCGTCGTTGAGCAGGCTCTCGCCCTCGAGCATCGTCACCACGCGACGTGACAGACCCAGCCGCTTCACGATCGAGGTGGCGACGGCATCCGTCGGGCTCAGGATCGCGCCCAGGGCGATCGACAGCAGCAGGCCGAGTTCGGGGACCGCCCACAGGAAGAACCCGGCGAGCGTCAGCGTCGTGATGATCACCAGCAGCACCGACAGGCCCGATATCGGGCCGAAGTCCCGGCGGAACTCGATCGCCGGCAGCGACACCGCCGCGGAGTACAGCAGCGGGGGCAGGATGCCGACGAGGATGATCTCGGGGTCGACCTCCACCGCCGGAACGAAGGGCAGCAGGCTGACGGCGAGTCCGGCGATCACCAGCAGCAGCGGTCCCGCCACGTTGATACGGGGGGCCAGGCCCGCCGCCACCGCGATCACGACCACGCCGACGATCACCAGCACGATCACCGTGTCCATGGGCGCCTCCCCGTCATTGAGCATTCTGCCGTGAGATCGGGACGAGGACTGCGGGTGTCCGCAGACCCGGGCATGCTGGTCTGTGACGGGAGGACCCTCATGGCCGAGAACGACGCCGCCGATGCCCGGATCGGCCCCGGCGCCCACGACACCATCCGGGTCGTCGGCGCGCGGGAGAACAACCTGCAGGGGGTGACGATCGACCTTCCCAAGCGGCGCCTCACGGTCTTCACGGGCGTCAGCGGCTCGGGAAAGTCATCGCTGGTGTTCGGCACCATCGCCGCGGAGTCGCAGCGCCTCATCAACGAGACCTACAGCACCTTCGTGCAGGGGTTCATGCCGACCCTGCCGCGGCCCGACGTCGATCTGCTGGAAGGGCTGACGACCGCGATCCTCGTGGACCAGGAGCGCATGGGCGGCAATCCGCGCTCGACCGTGGGCACTGCCACCGACGCGCACGCGATGCTGCGCATCCTCTTCAGCCGTCTCGGCACCCCGCACATCGGTCCGCCCCAGGCGTTCTCGTTCAACGTGCCGTCGGTCACCGGCTCGGGAGCGATGAAGGTGGGCGAGAAGAAGGCGGTGAAACGCGAGTACACCGTCACCGGCGGCATGTGCCCGCGCTGCGAGGGGACCGGCGAAGTCAGCGACATCGACCTGGACCAGCTGTTCGACCGCACGAAGTCGCTCGCCGAGGGCGCACTGACCGTGCCGGGGTACACCGTCGATGGCTGGATGGTGCGCGCCTTCACCGAATCGGGGTTCGTCGACGCCGACAAGCCGATCGAGCACTACACCGACCAGGAGCGTCAGGACTTCCTCTACCGAGAGCCCACGAAGGTCAAGATCCAGGGGATCAACATGACCTACGAGGGCCTGGTGCCCAAGATCACCAAGGGCTTCCTGCAGAAGGACCGCGACTCGATGCAGCCTCATGTGCGCGCCTTCGTCGACCGCGCGGTGCGGTTCACCGAGTGCCCCGCCTGCGGTGGCACACGCCTGAGCGAGGCCGCGCGGTCGTCCAGGATCGGCGGGGTGAGCATCGCGGATGCCGCGGCCATGCAGATCACCGACCTCGCCGAGTGGCTGCGCACCGTCGATGACCCCGGGGTCGGCCCGCTCGTGGCAGGCCTGCGTCACACCGTCGACTCGTTCGTCGAGATCGGGCTCGGCTACCTCTCGCTCGACCGGCCATCGGGAACCCTCTCCGGCGGCGAGTCGCAGCGCACCCGCATGATCCGCCACCTGGGTTCCGCCCTCACCGACGTGACCTACGTGTTCGACGAGCCGACCGCGGGGCTGCACCCGCACGACATCCAGCGCATGAACGCCCTGCTGCGGCGCCTGTGCGACAAGGGCAACACCGTGCTCGTGGTCGAGCACAAGCCGGAAGTCATCGAGATCGCCGACCATGTCGTCGACCTCGGCCCCGGCGCCGGCCGCGCCGGCGGGCAGATCACCTATATCGGCGACGTCGCGGGACTGCGCGCGTCTGACACGATCACCGGGCGCCATCTCGACCACCGTGCGCGACTGAAGCCCGCGGTGCGATCGCCGCGCGGCGCGCTGCCCATCCGCGGGGCTGCGCAGCACAACCTGCAGGACGTCGACGTCGACATCCCGCTGGGCCTCCTCACCGTCGTCACGGGTGTCGCGGGGTCAGGCAAGTCCTCGCTCATCCACGGCAATCTGCCCGACCGTGACGACGTCGTGGTCGTTGACCAGTCCGCTATCCGCGGGTCGCGGCGCAGCAACCCCGCCACGTACACGGGGCTGCTCGATGTCATCCGCACGGCGTTCGCCAAGGCGAACGGCGTGAAGCCCGCGCTCTTCAGCGCCAACTCCGAGGGTGCCTGCCCGGTGTGCAAGGGGCTCGGCGTGATCATCACCGAGCTGGGGTTCATGTCCACCGTCGAGACGGTGTGCGAAGTCTGCGAAGGACGACGGTTCACCGACGAGGTGCTGGAGTATCGCCTGAACGGCAAGAACATCGACGAGGTGCTGTCGATGTCGGTCGGCGAGGCGGCGGCATTCTTCGCCAGCGGGCCGGCGCACACGACGCTGGCGCGAATGGTCGACGTCGGACTGGACTACGTCACGCTCGGGCAGCGACTGAACACGCTTTCGGGCGGCGAGCGGCAGCGGCTGAAGCTGGCGATCTCGATGGCCAAGAAGGGCGCCGTGTACGTGCTCGACGAGCCGACCACCGGGCTTCACCTGGCAGACGTCGACAACCTGCTGGGGCTGCTCGACCGGCTGGTGGATGCCGGCAACTCCGTCATCGTCATCGAGCACCACCAGGCCGTCATGGCGCACGCCGACTGGATCGTCGACCTCGGCCCCGGCGCGGGGCGCGACGGCGGGCGGGTGGTGTTCGAGGGAACGCCGGCAGCCCTGGTCGAGGGTGCGGACACCCTCACCGCTCAGCACCTCCGCGCCTACGTCGCCTGAGGCCGCGGCAGGGCGTTGCGGCATCCGGCGTCGCCGACGCTCCCGCCTCTGGCGCCGCCGCCGACCCGGCTCCGCCTCCAGCGCCGCCGCCAGCGCCGCCGTCCCGGCTCCGCCTTCCAGCGCTTGCCTGTCGCGAACGGTCGCTTCGGCGGCCTGCAGGGAGCAGTTTGCGACAGGCGAGCGGGGGCGCGACCCGGCGTTGAGGGCCGCCGCGTGGGGCCCGGCGTTGAGGGCGGGCGCCGAGCGGGCCCGGGCGCGGCGTCGGCGGCGGACGGCCGCACGGCGGGTCAGTCGCCCGTGAGCTCCCGCACCGCCTCGCGCTCGGCGACGAGCTCGGCGACCGACGCCTGCAGCCGCGCCTGTGCGCGCTCGTCGAGGTGCAGCCCCTCCACCACGCGGTAGCCCGATCCGTCGCTGGTCACCGGGAACGAGCAGACGATCCCCTCGGGCACGCCGTACTCGCCGCGGGACACCAGGGCCGCAGACGTCCAGCCGGCGCCGGTGCCGAGCGCCTCATCGCGCACGTGCGCGATTGCGGCGTTCGCGGCCGACGCCACCGACGACGACCCGCGCACCTCGATGATCTCCGCCCCGCGCCGGGCGACCCGGGGGATGAACACGTCGTCGAGCCAGGCCGCGGCGGCATCCGCCCCTCCCAGCTTCTCGGCGAGAGCGGCGAGCACGGGTGCGCCGTCGACCGTGGCGTGGGCGACGTCGGGGAACTGCGTGGCGGAGTGGTTGCCCCAGATGGTGACGCCCTGCAGCGCCGCGGGGCCGACGTCCAGCGCAGCGGAGAGCTGGCCCACTGCGCGGTCGTGGTCCAGACGGGTGAGGGCGCTGAACCGCTCGGAAGGGATGCCGTCGGCCGCGGCCGCGGCGATGAGCGCGTTCGTGTTGGCGGGGTTGCCGACGGTCAGCACGCGCACGTCGCCAGCGGCGTTGGCTGCGATCGCCGCCCCCTGCGGAGCGAAGATGCCGGCGTTGGCGGCGAGCAGGTCACTGCGCTCCATGCCGGCGGCGCGTGGGCGGGAACCGACCAGCAGTGCGCGGTTCGCGCCGGCGAAGGCCACCGCGGCATCGTCGGTCACTTCGACATCGCGCAGCAGCCGGAAGGCGCAGTCCTGCAGTTCGAGCGCGGCACCCTCCGCCGCCCGCATGCCCTGCGGGATCTCCAGCAGGCGCAGTCGGATGGGCTGGTCCGGGCCCAGCATGTCGCCTGCGGCGATGCGGAACAGCAGCGCGTATCCGATCTGACCGCCGGCTCCGGTGATCGTCACCGTCACGGGGGCGGGGAGGCGGGTGGCGGCTGGCGCGGCGTCGGGAGTGGCATCCATGCCCCGAGCCTATGAGTGCGGCGGCGCGCGCAATGCCACCGGTGCGGGGCGTCTGCGGTCCGGCGCCCACACTCCCGGCCGCGGGGCCAGTACCGTTGCGGGGTGACCTTCAATGACAATGCCCGCGTGGGCGGCAACACCGCCAAGCGACGCGGGCGAAACGCCGCCGTCGTCGGCGGCGGAGCGGTCGGTGTCGGTGGCATCGTCGTGCTGCTGCTGAGCATGTTCACCGGTTTCGATCTCGGCGGGTTGCTGGGCGGTGCCGGGGGGTCGGGCGGTGGCACGGCGGCGGAGGAGTCGACGATCGCGAACTGCCAGACGGGCGCGGACGCGAACGCGAACGACGACTGCCGGTTGGCGGCGGCGTCGCTGAACCTCGACCAGTTCTGGGAGCGTGAGCTCGACGGATACCGGGCGCCGCAGCTGATCATCGTCGATGTCGAGACGGGCACCGCGTGTGGCACGGCATCCAACGCCACGGGCCCCTTCTACTGCCCGCCCGAGGAGACCGTCTACGTCGATCCCACCTTCTTCGGCGTGCTGCGCGAGCAGTTCGACACGACGGCCGGTCCGCTCGCGCAGCTGTACGTGCTGGCGCACGAGTACGGCCACCACGTGCAGCAGATCACCGGCGTCTTCGACCGCTACCCGAACAACGGCTCGGGCCCCGACAGCAACGGGGTACGCACCGAGCTGCAGGCGGACTGCTTCGCCGGTGCGTGGGTCGCCGACCTGCCGCAGCAGGTGGACGAGAACGGCGTGCCCTTCATGAAGGAGCCGACGCAGGAGCAGATCCGCGACGCGCTCGCCGCGGCCGCGACCGTCGGCGACGACAACATCCAGCGGCAGTCCGGGGGGACCGTGAACCCCGAGAGCTGGACCCACGGTTCGAGCGACCAGCGGCAGCGCTGGTTCGATGTCGGCTACGAGCGCGGCGCGTCGTCGTGCGACACCTTCTCGGTATCAGGAGCGGACTTGTGAACCACGCGCACCTCGACGACATCCTCTACCCGCCCATCGAACCGTACGAGACCGGCGAGCTTCTGGTCGGCGAGGGCAACCGCGTCTACTGGGAGCAGTCCGGCAACCCGCAGGGAAAGCCGGTCGTGTTCCTCCACGGGGGGCCGGGAGGAGGCACGGCGCCCTGGCATCGTCGGTTCTTCGACCCCGAGGTCTACCGCATCGTGCTGTTCGACCAGCGCGGATGCGGGCGCTCCACACCGCACGCCGGTGACCCCGACGCCGACCTGCGCCACAACACCACGTGGCACCTCGTCGCCGACATCGACCTGCTGCGGCGGACGCTGGGCATCGACCGGTGGATGGTGTTCGGCGGATCGTGGGGGAGCACCCTCGCGCTCGCCTACGCCGAGGCCCACCCGCACACCGTCAGCGAGCTGGTGCTGCGCGGCATCTTCACCCTGCGCGCCCACGAGCTGGAATGGTTCTACGAAGGCGGGGCGTCGGCACTCTTCCCCGATCTGTGGGAGCAGTTCATCGCACCGATCCCGGTGCTCGAGCGCGCGCGCATGATCGAGGCGTACCACCGGCGGCTGTCGGACCCCGACCCCGCCGTGCACGGGCCGGCGGGGCTCGCGTGGACCCGGTGGGAGGCCTCGACGGTCACCCTGCTGCCCGACGCGGAGCTCGTGGAATCCATGTCGGATCCCGCCTCGGCCACGGCGTTCGCGCGCATCGAGAATCACTACTTCCTCAACCGCGGGTGGCTGCGCGAGGGGCAGCTGATCGCCGATGTCGGTGCGATCCGGCACATCCCCGGCGTCATCGTGCAGGGCCGCTATGACGTGTGCACGCCGATGATGACCGCGTGGGACCTGCACCGGGCGTGGCCCGAGGCCGAGTTCGTGATGGTGCCGGATGCCGGGCATTCGGCCGCCGAGCCCGGGATCGCCGCCGCGCTGCGCGCCGCGACCGACCGGTTCGCGGCCTCTGGCGGGGGAGCGGACTCGGAGTAGCTCGCGCGGGCGGGTGGGCCGAGCTTCGTTCGGTGGTCACGTCCGGCCCGCTTCGTGGCGCCTTTGGGGCCGGTTGCGTCGACTGAGCGCGTGCCGGCGGTCAGGGCTGGGATTGGCGTGGCGTGGCGTGCGAGCCCGGACGCCCATCGTCCAGTCGACGCACATGGCCCGCTCCGAGGCGTCCCCGGGGTCATCCGCGTCCACTGAGCAGGGCGGGGCGCGCCCCCCGGACGGATCGAGTGACGTGCGGCATCCCTCCGTCCCTGTCCGCAAGCAGGATGCCGCCGAGTCAGCCGGTCCAGCCGGCGGCGCGGAGCGCGGCGGCCACCTGCCGGATCACCTCGTGCGGGCGGCGGTCGACCAGCTCGTGGGTGAGGCGTACGACCCGCCAGCCCACCTCCGCGTAGGCCTGGTACTTCGCGATGTCCCGGTTCCACTGATCACGTGAGGTGCGGTGGTGGTCCCCCTCGTACTCGACGGCGACGCGATATACCCGGTAGGCCAGCTCGCTGCATCCGATCCAGCGGCAGGAGGCGTCGAACACGTCGACGTCGAGTTCCGGCTCGGGCAGCCCGCCGTCGACGAGCAGCAGCCGTGCGGCCGTCTCAGCGGGGGACGAGCTGCCGGTGCGCAACAGCGGCAGCGCTTCCCGCAGGCGGCCCGCCCCGACACGGCGCCCCGCCTCGAGCGCGCGGGAGAGCTGGTCGAGAGTCGCGAGGGGCGGCCCGCTCGGAGGGCGGAACCCGCCGGGGTGGCGCGGGATCCTGATCAGCGCGTCACCGAAGGCGACGAGCTCGCCCACGCTCAGGTGCGCCCCGAGCATGGCCCACGTCGTCGCGGGTGAGGTCACGCGGATGCCGTGGACCACCGTGACCTCTGCCAGGGTCGGCCGCACGGCGTGCCCGTGCACACCGCGGCCTCGCGGTGCACGCCCGGGGTGATGGACCGCGGCGTGGATGGGGGCGTTCGGTCCCATCCGGAGGGGATAACCGTGGAGCACGGCTGCAGTGTGCAGGCAGAAGAACGTCGCGTCGGTCATCACGAGGGCGTATGCCCCGACTCGGGCGCGTAGGTCTGACCGACGAGCGGAGAACATCCCGGCATCGCCGTCGTCCGACGGCTGCCGCCTCATGCGCACCCGGTGGAACGGATGCTCGACGTCTGGACGGCGGAGGCGCTTGCGACTGACGCCGACCGCCGCGGCGTCGGCGACCGTGAACGCATCGCCGAGCTCGGCGGGAAGGGGTGCACGTCGCGGCATCCAGTCACTGTGCCGGTCGGCGCCCGTGTCGCGAGAGTCAGGATGCCGAAATGGGGATGGTTCCGGCGCTTCGCGAGATGGGGAGACGCCGGCGCCGCGCCCGCCGGCTCGCAGACATGCCCGTGATCTTTTGGTCGTCGCAAGTGTGCCCTTCGCGCGCGCGTACGGGGCCGATTGCGACGACTGAAGGAAGTGGGCACGGGGAAGCGCGCGCGTCGCCGGTTCGGTGGTCGCGAATGTGCCCTCACATCGCGCGGGGAGGGCCGGATGCGACGACTGAACGAAGGGGGCCAGGGGCTGGGACCCGAGACCCCGAGCCCGACGCCCAGGCCGGCAGTCCGCCCCGCCGCTACGCGCCGAAGGCCTGCAGCAGGGTCGCCGACAGGCGCACGGGGTTGCCATCCATGCGGAACCGCGTGAGCCCCTCGCTCACTGCGGCGCCGGTGCGGGCCGAGACGAACCACGGCGGCTTCGGCAGCACCGAGGGGCGTCCGCCGGCGAGAAGGTTCCCCGGCGCCACCGAACGCGGGAAGGGTCGGAAGGGGCCGCGCACGACGCTGCGCTCCACCCGGTCGAGTAGCCGGGCGTTGTGCACGACGCCGATGCCGCTGGGGGCATCGGCGAGGGTCCCGCCCGGGAACGCCCCCCATGAGCACGTGGGGGTGAGGAACCCGAGCGCCGTCCAGGCGTTGACCGCGACGGTGCCGTAGTGCAGCTCGGCGATGGCCTGCTCGAACCCGTCCCCGAGCGCCGTCTGCGTCACCGGGTCGATGATCACGTTCGCGCCGAGCGTGCCGGTCAGCTCGGTGTTGGCGTGCGCGACGGCCGCGTCGACGAAGTCCCGCCCGAGGCCGGGAAGCTCCACGACGCCCAGCACCGGCGCGAAGTACTCGGTGGTCTGCACGGGCGCGGCATCCGTCGCCGCCGCCTCGATCAGCACGCGCGAACCGTCCCCCATGCGCAGGGCGCCGGGATGGGCGGATGCCGCTTCGTCGACACGCGCCTGCGCACCGGGGTACCAGACGGGCCGGGCGGGAGCGGTGTCGTAGGCCTCACGCAGCGCGGCGAGGAACGCCTCGCGCTGCGGCCAGTCCGCGCTGAGCAGCACCACCTGACCGGCGATGCAGTTGTGCCCGCTGTTGTAGAGCCGCATCGTCACGACGTGCTCGGCCTGGAAGCGCAGGTCGGCCTCTGACCATTCGCCCGGCACGACGATGATGGGCGAGACCCCGCCCAGCTCCGCCGAGATGGGGGTGGTCAGCCGCGGCACACCGGTCTCGCGGCGCTGGGCGGCATCCTCACCGGTGCCCCAGACGATCGCCTCGAACGTCGTGATGGACCCGGTGATGTGCACGTGATCGATGCCCGGATGCCCGGTCAGGTACGCCCCGACGTCGCCGCCGCCGCGCACGATCCGCAGCATCCCGGCGCCGATCAGCGGGGCGAGCGCCCGCTCGTAGACGGGCACCAGGTCGTCCTGCGTGGGGTTGACCTTCAGCAGCGAGACGCGGTTGAACG
>NZ_JANJFJ010000159.1:0-9857 GCF_024626565.1 Microbacterium sp. zg.Y909 | reverse complement strand
GTGCAGGTGCGCCTGAACGAGCTCGGCGCCGACGCGGTCGCGGCGTACACCACCGCGTCGCGCGTGGACTCCCTCGCCGTGGCGCTGCTGCAGTCGCTGGGGCTCGCGGTCTCGATGTACGTCGCGCAGAACTTCGGCGCGCGGCGCCCCGACCGCATCCGCCGCGGCGTCGTGCAGGCGGTGTGGATGTCGATCGCGGCCTCGGTCGTCGTCGGTGCGCTGCTCGTCGTGTTCGGCAGCGGCGTGGTGCGCCTGTTCGTCGGGGAAGGCGCGGATGCCGTCGTGGGCCTTGCCGCCCTCATGCTCGTCATCAATGGCGTCAGCTACAGCCTGCTGGGCGTGCTCTTCGTCGTCCGCGGCGCCCTGCAGGGCCTCGGGCACGCCCTCATCCCCACCGTCACCGGCGTGATCGAGCTGGTGATGCGCGTCGTCGCCGCCGTCGTGCTGGGCGGGCTCATCGGCTTCGCCGGCGTCGCCTGGAGCAACCCGCTGGCCTGGTTCGGGGCGGTCGTGCTGCTCGTGCCGGCCTACATCCGCGAGCACCGGCGCCTGGCCGGCATGCCGGTGCTGCCCGACACGGTGACCCCCACGACGCCGATCGCCGTGATCGGCCCCGTCGACGGATCGATGGCCGTTGACGCCGTCGTGACCCAGCCGGTGCCGGTGGTGGCGCCGGCCACCCGCGCGCAGCGGCTGCGTCGGCGCGTGACCCAGCGCCCGAGACGCCGGCGCGACCGCGCGAGCTGAGCCGACCACGGCTCGCGACCCTGGCGACGACGCAGCCGGCTGTGCGACCATCTCACCGTGGCCGAACGCACGCCCCAGGATCTGCAGACGCTTGTGCTGCTGCGCCGCGTGCGTGACCGCATGGACCGCGAGTACGCGCAGCCGCTGGATGTGGCATCCCTCGCCCGCGACGTGCATATGTCGGCCGGCCATCTGAGCCGGCAGTTCAAGCTCGCCTACGGGGAGTCGCCGTACGCCTACCTCATGACCCGGCGCATCGAGCGGGCCATGACCCTGCTGCGCCGAGGCGACCTCAGCGTCACCGAGGTGTGCTTCGCCGTCGGCTCATCTTCGCTGGGCACGTTCAGCACCCGGTTCACCGAGCTGGTCGGAGTGCCGCCCAGCGTCTACCGAGAGCAGGGGGCACCGTTTCGCGCCGGCATGCTGCCGTGCATCGCCAAGCGCCTCACCAGACCGGTCAGGAATCAAGAAGCGCAGGACGCCTCCGCACTCGTACCGTGACGGTCATGGACATCACGATTCAATCGAGCTTCCTGCCGCACACCGACGCCGAGGCATCCGTCGCGTTCTACCGCGACGTGCTCGGGTTCGAGGTGCGGCTCGACGTGGGGTATGAGGACATGCGGTGGATCACGGTCGGCCCGGTGGGCCAGCCCGACACCGCGATCGTGCTGCATCCGCCCGGCGTGGGGAGCGACCTGACCGATGACGAACGCGAGGTGCTGCTCGAGATCATCGCCAAGGGCAGCTACTTCGGCGTGAACCTCGCCACCGACGACCTCGACACCGCCTTCGCCGCGGTCGCCGCGGCCGGCGCCGACGTCGTGCAGGAACCCGTCGACCAGGACTACGGCGTGCGCGACGCCGCCTTCCGCGATCCGGCCGGCAATCTCATCCGCATTCAACAGAACCAGAAAGGCTGATCATGACCGACACCCGCACCGGTGAATCCGGCTTCAGCGCGGCCGAGCGCGCCGCAATGAAGCAGCGCGCCGCCGAACTCAAGACCCAGGCCAAGAACGGCAAGGGCGGCGCGAAGAAGCAGAGAGAGGCGCAGGCCTGCCTCGACGCCATCGCCGCGCTCCCCGAGCCCGACCGCACCATCGCCGAGCGATTCCACACCGCCGTCACCGAGACCGCGCCGCACCTGGATCCGAAGACCTGGTACGGCTTCCCCTCGTACGCCAAGGACGGCAAGGTGGTGACGTTCCTGCAACCGGCGTCGAAGTTCGACACCCGGTACGCCACGATCGGGTTCAACGAGGACGCCGCGCTCGACGACGGGGAGTTCTGGGCCACGTCGTTCGCCGTGCTCGACTACACCGACGCGGTGGACGAGAAGATGCGCGCGCTGCTGAAGAACGCGGCCGGCTGAAGGACTTCTTGCGCGCGCACGGCCTCGCGTGGATGCTGGGCGGTGACGCACCCGACAAGGAGGTCTTCCGTGCAGAGAATCGTCCCGAATCTTTGGTTCGACCACAACGCCGCGGAGGCCGCGGAGTTCTACACGTCGGCGTTCCCCGGCGCGACGTCGACCGTCACCGCGCGCTACCCGAACGAGGGGCTGCCGGGCTTTCAGAGCGACTTCGCCGGAGCGGAGCTGACCGTCGACGTCGAGATCGACGGGTACCGGCTGAGCTTCATCAACGCGGGGCCGGAGTTTCGGCCGAACCCCTCGGTGTCGTTCATGCTCAACTTCGACCGCATGCTCTTCGGCGGCGACGCGAATGTCGCGCGTGAGCGGCTCGACGCGCTGTGGGAGCGCCTCGTCGACGGGGGCGAGGTGATGATGGAGCTGGCCGCGTACCCGTACAGCCCTCGCTACGGGTGGGTCCAGGACCGCTACGGCGTCAGCTGGCAGCTCATCCTCGACGAAGACGGAGACGAGCCCCGGCCCTTCCTCATGCCCAGCCTGATGTTCGGCGGAGACGCCCAGAACCGCGCCCGCGAAGCGGTGGAGTACTACACGTCGCTGTTCGAGGGATCGCGCATCGGCACGATCGCGGAGTACCCCGAGCAGGCCGGCCCCGCCCCCGCCGGGGCGATCATGTTCTGCGACTTCCAGCTGGAGGGGCAGTGGTTCACGGCGATGGACTCCGCCGTGCCGCAGGACTCCTCCTTCACGTGCGGCGTCTCGCTCGAGGTGAGCTGCCCCGACCAGGCCGAGATCGACAGGCTCTGGAGCGCGCTGTCGGCGGTGCCCGAGGCCGAGCAGTGCGGGTGGCTCGCCGACCGGTTCGGTCTGAGCTGGCAGATCGTGCCCGAGAACATGGGAGAGCTGATGCGGCGGCCGGGCGCCTACGCCCGCATGCTCGACATGCACAAGCTGGTGATCGCCGACTTCTGAGCCATCAGCGGACGACGTCGCCGGCATCCACCGACACGATGCGATCGTCGCTGGCACGTTCGTCGCCGCGCCCGTCGGTGTTGTTGGTGACGATCCAGACGCGTCCGTCGGGAGCGAGCAGCACGTCGCGCAGGCGCCCGTACGCACCGGCGAAGTGATCGACCGATGCCGCGGGGTCATCGGTCGGCACGGCGCGCAGGGTCTCTCCGCGCAGGTTGGCGATGAGCACCGTGCCGTCGACGATCGCGATGCCGCTGGGGCTCGCCTGCGCCGTCGGCCACTGCGCCACCGGGTCGACGAAACCCGGCTCGGATGCCGCGCCCTCCACGACCGGCCAGCCGTAGTTGGCGCCGGGCTCGATGACGTTGAGCTCATCCCACGTGTTCTGCCCGAACTCGCTCGCGAACAGGCGCCCGTCCTCTGCCCAGGCCAGGCCCTGCACGTTGCGGTGGCCGAGGCTGTACACCGGCGACTCCGGCGTGGGGTTGTCGGGCGGGATGCCGCCGTCGGGGGTGAGCCGCAGGATCTTGCCGTTCAGCGCGGTCGCGTCCTGCGCGGCCTGCGAGTCACCGGCATCGCCGACGGGGACGTACAGCATGCCGTCGGGACCGAACGCGATGCGCCCGGCGTTGTGCGTGCCCGACGCCGGGAGGCCCTCGATGACCGTGCGGGGGGAGCCGAGCGTGAGCGCGCCGGGCTCTCCCGACAGGGTGAACGCCTGCACGCGGTTTCCCGCCGCCGTCGTGGCGTAGACGTAGAGCGCGCCGTCCGCGGCCGCCAGCCCCAGCAGCCCGCCTTCGCCACCGTGGGCCACGTCGTCGATCACCGCCAGCTCCCGCAGCTCGCCGGCGGCGGTCCACTCGAACACGCGGGCGGTGTCGCGCTCGCTGACCAGCACCGACGAGCCCACGGGAGCCAGCGACCACGGCGCGTCGAGGCCGGTCACCACGTCGAACGGCGGGCTCGGCGCCGCCGTCGCCGTCGTCGTCGCCGACGCCGAGGGGGTGGGCGTCTGAACGGGTGCTGCCGACGGCACCGTCGTGCGTTCGGCACCGCATGCGGTCACGAGCCCCGCGGCGGCGAGCACGGCCAGCGCGGCAAGCACGGCCGGTGCGGCGCGTCGGGACCTCCGGGCGGTGATGTTCACGGGACCTCCGCAAGGACGGGAGGCCAGGTTACCCGCGCCACGACGCGGCGCGACAGGCTTGCGTCCGAGGGTCTCCCAGCCGACGACGACCTAGACTGGAGGCATCCCATCTCTTGAGCTGACGAGTTCCGCCGTGTCTGACACCACCCCCCGCACGTTCGACGTGCGCCACCTTCAGTTGGCGCGCGCGCTGTTCGCGCTGACCGCGGGCATCATGATCACCTTCTCGCCCGACCACTCCGCGGTCGTCGGGATGGCGGTCTTCAGCGGGTTCGCGGTCGCGACCGCCCTCGTGCTGCTGCTGTCGGTATGGCTGGTCTTTCCGTCCGGCCAGCGCTGGCCCTCGGTGCTGCTCGGCATCCTCACCCTCGTCGCTGGCATGATCGGCGGCGCGCCAGGGCTGCGCACCACCACGGTGTTCTTCGTGCTCGTCATCGTCTGGGCGCTGGCCACCGGGGCCGCCGAGCTCGCCGCGGGCATCGCCGCCCGCCGCCGCGCCGCCGCGCTGTCGCCGGCGGCTTCGGACGCCCGCGACGCCATCGTCGTCGGCGCCGTCACGCTGCTTCTGGGGCTGGGCATGCTGGTCGTGCCCGCCGGCTACCAGCTGGACTACTTCGTCGACGAAGCCGGTCAATGGTTCACCCTCACCGGCATCGTCATCGGCGTCGGCATCTTCGGCGCGTACGCGGCGGTGATCGGGGTGTACCTCGGCATCGCCGGCTTCTCGCCGCGGCGCACCGAGACCGATACCGCACCCCCGGTCGTCACCCACTCCGGAGGCATGTCGTGACCGAACCCACCCGTCCCACCCGTCGCGAGCTGCTCAAGCCCGTACAGCTGCTGGGCCTCGCCTTCGCTGCCGCCGCTTTCGCCGGCATCGTGACGTTGCTGTCGATGGGCGCGCTGCAGGCCGGACCGCCGGAGGACACCCAGCGCGCCGTCGTCGTGGCGCTGATCGTCGCGGGCATCTCGTTCATCGTCACCCTGGTGGGGCTGGCGCTGCTGATCCTCGTGGTCGACCCGGCGCAGGTGGCCAAGCCGATCGACGGACCGGTCATGCGCACCGACCGCAGCGATCGCGATGACGCCGGGACGGCGCCCGAGGCCGACGACAAGCGCTGACACCGCGCCCGCTCGGCGCCGCGAGTACTCACTCGGCGAGGCGAATACTCACTCGGCGATGAGGGTGTCGACCAGCTGCTCGGCGAGCCCGGTGTAGTCGGCCGGGGTCAGCGCCCGCAGGCGCTCCTTGGCGGCGTCGCCGATGTCGAGGCCGTCGACGAACTCGGCGAGCTCCGCCGCGCCCACCCGGCGACCGCGCGTGAGGTCCTTCAGCAGCGCGTACGGGTCGGTGATCTGCGAGCGGCCCGCAGCGATCTCGGCGCGCACGACCGTCTGGATCGCCTCGGCGAGCACCTCCCAGTTGGCGTCGAGGTCGCCCAGCAGCACATCGCGCGACAGGGAGATCTCGCCCAGGCCCCGCTCGAGGTTGTCCAGCGCCAACAGCGAGTGGCCGAAGGCGACCCCGATGTTGCGCTGCGTCGTCGAGTCGGTGAGGTCGCGCTGCTGGCGCGAGGTCACGAGGGTCTGGGCGAGCGTGCCGAAGAGGCCGCCGGCGATCTCGAGGTTGGCCTCGGCGTTCTCGAACCGGATCGGGTTGATCTTGTGCGGCATCGTCGACGATCCGGTGGCGCCGGCCACGGGGATCTGGGCGAAGAAGCCCATCGAGATGTAGGTCCACACGTCGGTGGCGAGGTTGTGCAGGATGCCGCCGGCGTGCCGGGCGCGGTCGTAGAGCTCGACCTGCCAGTCATGCGACTCGATCTGTGTGGTCATGGGGTTGAACCCGATGCCGAGCCCTTCGATGAAGGTGCGCGACAGCTCGGGCCAGTCGACGTCGGGGTCGGCGGCGAGGTGGGCCGACCAGGTGCCGGTGGCTCCCGAGAACTTGGCGAGGTACTCGCCGCCGGCGATCTGCGCGGCGACCCGCTCGAGCCGCCAGACGAAGACGGCAAGTTCTTTGCCCATCGTGGAGGGAGTCGCCGGCTGCCCGTGGGTGCGCGAGAGCATGGCGGCATCCTTGTGCTCCACCGCCAGCGCCCGGAGCTTGTCGATGACCGAGCGGAGCTTGGGCAGCCACACGCGCTCCACGGCGCGCTGCACGGTGAGCGCGTACGAGGCGGAGTTGATGTCCTCGCTGGTGCAGGCGAAGTGCGCCAGCTCGGCGATGGCATCGAGGCCCAGTGTCGACAGGCGGTCGCGCACGAGGTACTCGACGGCTTTCACGTCGTGCCGGGTCACGGCCTCTTTGTCTGCCAGCCAGTCGATCTCGGCCTGGCCGAAGTCGCGGTACAGGGCACGGAGGGCGTCTTTGTCGCCCGGCTGCAGGGGAGTGGTGCCGAAGAGCGAGCGGTCGGTCAGCGCGATGATCCACTCGACCTCGACCTCGACCCGGGCGCGGTTGAGGCCTGCCTCGGAGAGGTAGTCGGCAAGGTCGGCCACGGCGGCGCGGTAGCGCCCGTCGAGGGGGCTCAGCGGCTGGGGGGGCAGGGACGTGGGCACGGGGACTCCGATCGCCGGCGCGGTGGAACAGATCGCTCAGCGGGGCTGACGGACCGCGGGTTCGAGTTGCCGGAAGAGGGCCCGGCACGCGCTCTCGATCATACCGAGCACCTCATCGAACATCTCCGGCCCGCCGTAGTAGGGGTCGGGCACGTCGAGGTGGTCGCCCGCGCTGGAGTCGAACGTTCGCAGCAGCGACACCTTGTCGGCGTCCGCGGTGCTCGGGGCCCACTCCAGCAGGATGCGCTCGTGGCTGCGGTCCAGCGCCACGACGAGGTCGGAGCGGTCGAAGTCCTCCTGGGTGAACTGGCGGGCCCGGTGGAGCTCGCCGTCATAGCCCTGGCGGGCGAGCGCGCCGAGGGTGCGCGCATCGGCGCGCTCGCCCACGTGCCAGTCACCGGTGCCTGCGCTCCACGACGAGACGCGGTGGTCGAGTCCTGCCCGTCGGGTTAACGAGCGGAACACGATGTCGGCCATGGGGGAGCGGCAGATGTTTCCGGTACAGACGAAGACGACGCGGAATGGGTCCACGGCGACACTCATCCCCCCATCATGGCGATATCGACGCGCTCTGCACAGAGCCGGTTTTCCGCCGGCTGTCCCCGGCGCGGCCGTGAAGGCGCCGCCGGGGCACGGGCAGGGGCGAGAGTCGAACCCATGACCCTGGATCTGCGCGACGACATCGCCGGCGTCGATGCCGCCCTGCACAGGCTCACGGCGATCCAGGCGGGTCTGGACGACGTGCGGGCGCGTGCGATGGGGATGGCGCGCGAGACGGACTGGCAGTCCAGCGCGGCGCGGGCGTTCCGCGACGCGGTGGACGCCTGGGTCGAGGGTGTGGCGCGCATCGACCGGCCGATGGTGCAGCTGCGGGAGCGCCTCGTGCAGACCCGCGACCGCCTCGAGAGCAGCTGGACTCCGGAGCCGTGAGCGACCTCGAGATCCGCGGCTCGGGGCCGATCGCGGTGGACACCGCGTCTTTGGATGCCGCCGCCGGCGGCTTCGAACTGGTCGCCGCCGCACTCGACGATGACGCCGACGCGCTCGCGGCCGTGGCGACCGACCTGTCCGGCGTGGTCTTCGCGGAGCCGGAGACCGGCGACGCCCGCGCCCTCAGCCGGGAGGTGGCGGCATCGGCCGATGAGGCACGGGCCCTCGCGGCGCGGCTGCGTCACGCCTCGGCGGTGTACGAAATCGTCGAGCTGCGGGCCCAGCTGGTGGCGGCCGAAGCGGGGGGCGACGGCGCGCAGATCATGCGCGTGCGGGTCGCGCTGCTGCTGGCGCGCGCCACCGACCCCGAGGCGGCGCGGGCGGCGGATCTGGCGCTGCGCGCGTGGCGAGCAGACATGGGGACGGCGTTCGGGGGCCAGCTGCTGGCGCTGGGGATGCAAGCGGGGCCGCTCACGCTGGGCGCGCTCTCGGTCGGCCTGCCGGTGTTCCGGCAGGCGGTGCGCGCCCACGGTGGCGGCACCGTCGACGTCGGGGAGCGGCTGACGGGACACCCGCCGCCGGTGGCCGCCGTGCCGCTGCGGCAATCGGCGCGGGGAGCGGCCCCCGCCTCGCTCGCCGAGGCAGCGGCCCGCATGCCGGGCGAGGGCGACGCGCGCGTGCGGGTGGAGAAGTACACCATGCCGGATGGCACCCGGCAGTTCGCGGTCTACATAGCCGGGACGCAGACGGCGGCTTCGGGCGGTGAGGACCCCTTCGACATGCAGTCCAACCTGGAGCTCTATGGAGGGGAGACCGCGGCGTCGTACGCCGTCGTGGTCGATGCGCTGCGCGCGGCCGGCGCAGGCGAAGGCGACGCCGTGCACGCCTTCGGCCATTCACAGGGCGGCATGATCGCCTCGCGGCTGGCGACCGAGGGCGGCTTCGACACCCGCACGGTCGTGACCTTCGGGTCGCCGGTGGCGGCGGATGTGGGCGCGGGCACCCTGAGCGTGAGCGTGCGGCACGCCGACGACCCCGTCGCGGCGCTGGCCGACGGGGGCCTTCCGGCCGTCGTCGGTGCGCCGGGGAGCTTCGTCGCCGAACGCGTCGCGCACCCGCGGGCGCACGTCGGCGACCTCACGCTGCCCAGCCACCACATGACCGCTTACGCCGAGACGTCGGCGATGCTCGATGCGAGCACCGATCCCCGCGTGCAGCCGCTGCGCGATGTGCTCGGGGAACTGGGCGCCGCGGCATCCGTCGAGACGACGGTCTGGGCAGCGGCGCGCCGTGACGAGCGGCTCAGTCGCGGCGACGGCGCTGCGGGCGCAGGATGATGCCGAAGAACCAGTTGATGAGCGAGATCACGATCGCGGCGACCACGCCCCACCAGAAGTCGTCCAGGCGCAGTCCCCAGTGCCAGAACCCCGTGATCCACGCCGTGAGCCACAGCAGGAACCCGTTGATGATGAACGAGATCAGCCCCAGGGTGAGGATGTACAGGGGGAGCGCGACGATCTTGATGACCGTGCCGATGATCGTGTTGACCAGCGCGAAGATCGCGGCGACTGCGAGCAGGGTCAGCACGAGCTGCAGGGTCTCGCCGGGTGGGAAGGCGATCACCGTGACCTGCAGCGCGGGGATGAGGGTCACGACCCAGATCGCGAAGGCGTTGACGACGACGCGGATGATGAAGCGCATGCCCAGCAGTGTCCCATGCCGCGGCGCGACGCCGTCGCGAATTGCCGGTGCCGCCCGCGCGCGGGTTCTCGGCCGTGCTTTGGGGGCGGCGCCGCGCTTGTAGGCTCGGAATGTGACTGAGGCCCCCTCGCCCGCGCCCGTGCGGATCCGTCCCGAGATCGCCGCCCTCCCGCCCTACCGGCAGGGGAAGCAGGCCGGCGCCGATGCATTCAAGCTCTCCAGCAACGAGAACCCCTTCGAGCCGTTGCCGAGTGTCGTCGAGGCCCTGCGTTCGGCGATCGCCGTCAACCGCTATCCCGACGCGTCGGCGTCGCGGCTGCGCGCCCGGCTGGCGGCGCGGTTCGGTGTCAGCAGCGACGCGGTGCACGTGGCGGCCGGCAGCGTGTCGATCCTGCAGCAGCTGGCCCTCGCGACGGCAGGCGC
>NZ_JANJFJ010000018.1:0-32239 GCF_024626565.1 Microbacterium sp. zg.Y909 | reverse complement strand
TCGGCGTCGCGGCTGCGCGCCCGGCTGGCGGCGCGGTTCGGTGTCAGCAGCGACGCGGTGCACGTGGCGGCCGGCAGCGTGTCGATCCTGCAGCAGCTGGCCCTCGCGACGGCAGGCGCCGGCGACGAGCTGATGTACGCCTGGCGCTCGTTCGAGGCCTACCCGGGTCTGGCCGCCGTCGCCGGCGCGACCGCGGTGGCGGTGCCGCTGGCCGCAGACGGCACCCATGACCTCGAGGAAATGGCCCGGCGCGTCACAGATCGCACTCGGATGATCCTCGTCTGCAGTCCCAACAACCCCACCGGGCCCATTGTCCGACAGGACGAGTTCGAGGCCTTCCTCTCCCGCGTGCCGGCAGACGTGCTCGTGGTGCTCGACGAGGCCTACGCCGAATTCGTCACGGACCCGGCGGCCGTCGATGGTGCGCGCGTGCTGGCGTCCGGGCACCAGAACGTGGTGGTGCTGCGCACCTTCTCGAAGGCGTACGGGCTCGCGGGGCTGCGCATCGGCTATGGCGTGGGCCACCCCCGCATCCTCGACGCCGCCCGCAGCACCGGCATTCCGCTGTCGGTCACCGCGCAGGCCGAGGAGGCGGCGCTGGCCAGCCTCGACGCCGAAGACGAGCTCATCGCCAGGGTCGCCGTGATCACCGCCCGTCGCGATCGCCTCGCGAGCGCGCTGCGGGCGGACGGATGGAACGTCCCCGACGCGCAGGGGAACTTCGTGTGGCTGCCGACGGGTGAGTACACGCTCGAGGTGGCGCCCCGCTTCGACGACGCGGGCCTCATCGTGCGTCCGTTCGCCGGTGACGGCGTGCGCATCTCGGTGGGCGAGGAGGAGTCGATGGCGGCCATCCACGAGGCCGCGGCATCCGCCCTGTCGCTGCTGCCCGAAGGGCACCCGGCACGCGCGGTGTGACGACGGGACTGTAGGTCGCGCACTGCGGATTCGGCGATCCGTTGTGGGATGTCCAGCGGGGCGGGCCTTGTGCCGCACGTTAGCGTAGGGGGATGATCCCGCCCGACGATCCCGCTCTCGTGCGCATCCTCGCGGCCGACGGGTCGTTCGCGCCGACGCCCGCGGCGGAGCCGTACCTCGAGCTCGTCGACGCCCTCGACGACGCCGATCTCGAGCGGTTCTACCGCGACATGGCGAACAGCCGCGCGTTCGACCGGCAGGCCACGCACCTGCAGCGCCAGGGCCAGCTCGCCCTGTGGCCGCCGTCGTTCGGTCAGGAGGCCGCCCAGGTCGGGTCGGCCCGCGCCGCCCGCACGCAGGACCACATCTTCCCCTCGTACCGTGAGCACGTCGTGTGCACGATCCGCGGGGTGGACCCGGTCGACATCATCCGCCTCATGCGGGGTCTCACGCACAGCGGCTGGGACCCGGCCGACCCGAAGAACGGCAACACCCGTCCGTACACGCTCGTCCTCGGCGCCCACACCCTGCATGCGACCGGCTACGGCATGGGGTTGGTGTTCGACGGGCGCACGGCGACCGGTGAGCCCGAGCGCGACGAAGCCGTGATCGTCTACTACGGCGACGGGGCGTCGAGCCAGGGCGACGTGCACGAGGCGATGGTGTTCGCCGCGAGCTACCGCGTTCCCCAGGTCTTCTTCCTGCAAAACAACCAGTGGGCGATCTCGGTCCCGGTGGCGACCCAGTCCCGTACGCCGCTGCACCTGCGGGCGGCCGGTTACATGCCGTCGATCCTCGTCGACGGCAACGACGTGCTGGCCAGCTACGCGGTCACGAAGCGGGCGCTGGACGAGGCGCGCGCCGGCGACGGTCCGCGCGCGATCGAGGCGATGACCTACCGCATGGGCGCGCACACGACCAGCGACGACCCGACCAAGTACCGCACCTCCGACGAGGAGCAGTCCTGGACGCTCCGCGACCCGCTGGTGCGCATGCGCGCGTTCCTGCAGGCGCGGGGAGCCGGCGACGCCTTCTTCGCCGACGTCGACGCCGAGGCGCAGGCCCTCGCCGACGACGTGCGCACCCGCACGAACGCCCTGGGCACCATTCCTGCCGAGTCGATGTTCGCGCACGTCTACAGCGACCCCCACCCGCTCGTGGCCGAGCAGCGGGGCTGGCTCGCCGACTACGAGGCATCCTTCGAGGAGGGCGCGTCATGACCGAGGCCGCAACGACCACCCGTCCTTCCGAGGTGACCGGCGCGCTGACGACCATGCCGCTCGGGCGCGCCCTCAACGCCGGCATGCGCGCCGCGCTCGCCGCCGACGACCACGTGCTGCTCATGGGCGAGGACATCGGCCGCCTCGGCGGGGTCTTCCGCGTGACCGAGGGACTGCAGGCGGAGTTCGGCGAGCAGCGCGTGCTCGACACTCCGCTGGCGGAGTCGGGCATCATCGGCACCGCGATCGGGCTGGCGATGGCGGGGTTCCGCCCCGTCGTCGAGATCCAGTTCGACGGCTTCGTCTTCCCCGGCTTCGACCAGATCACCACGCAGCTCGCCAAGCTCACCAACCGCTCCGAGGGTCGGCTGCAGATGCCGGTCGTCATCCGCATTCCCTACGGCGGGCACATCGGCGCCGTCGAGCACCACCAGGAGAGCCCCGAGGCCTACTTCACCCACACCGCGGGTCTGCGGGTGGTGTCGCCCTCGACGGCCAACGACGCCTACTGGATGATCCAGGATGCCATCGCCTCACCGGACCCGGTGGTCTTCCTCGAGCCGAAGGCGAAGTACTGGGCCAAGGGCGAGGTCGACACGTCGTCCCGCGCCGTGCCGCTGCACGCCTCACGGGTCGTCCGCCGCGGCACCGACGTCACGCTCGTCGGCCACGGCGCGATGGTGACGACGCTGCTGCAGGCCGCCGCGCTCGCCGAGGGCGAGGGCACCTCGTGCGAGGTGGTCGACCTGCGCTCGCTATCGCCCATCGACTACGGCCCCATCCTCGACTCGGTGCGACGCACCGGACGCATGGTCTACGCCCAGGAGGCGCCCGGCTTCACGTCGGTGGGGTCGGAGGTCGCCGCGACCGTCATGGAGCGCGCCTTCTACGCCCTCGAGGCGCCGGTGCTGCGGGTGTCGGGCTTCGACGTGCCGTTCCCGCCCGCGAAGCTCGAGGGTGTGTACCTCCCCGATGCCGACCGCATCCTCGAGGCCGTCGATCGCGTTCTCGCCCACTGAGGCCGCAGGGCCGCTGCGAAAGGACCACCCATGAGCACGCAGACCTTCGTCCTGCCCGACGTCGGTGAGGGACTCACCGAGGCAGAGGTCGTACAGTGGCGCGTCGCGGCGGGCGACGAGGTCGCCGTCAACGACGTGATCGTGGAGATCGAGACCGCCAAGTCGCTGGTCGAGCTGCCGTCGCCCTTCGCCGGCACGGTCGGCGAGCTGCTGGTGGGCGAGGGCGACACGGTGCCGGTGGGGGCGGCGATCATCACCATCGAGTCGAGCCGGGCCGCAGCGTCCGATGACGCCACGCCCGTGGTGGTCGGCCAGTCCGAGCACGGCGAGCAGGCGGCATCCGGCGACGACGGCGAGGGCGCGGTGCTGGTGGGCTACGGCACGGGCGGCGCGGTGGCGTCGCGACGGCGCCCGACGCGGGCGCCGAGCCCGCAGCAGCAGGTGCGCGCGTCGGTCGGGGTCATCGCCAAGCCCCCGATCCGCAAGCTCGCGCGGGACCTCGGTGTGGACCTCGCCGCGGTGACGCCCAGCGGCCCGGGCGGGCAGGTCACCCGCGACGACGTGGTGGCGCAGGCATCGCAGGCGAGCGTGTTCCGCAACATCCAGACGCCCGAACTGCCCGACGTCCGCGAAGAGACGATCCCGGTCGCCCCCGCGCCGGCCGTCGATGGGCGTGAGGAGACGATCCCAGTCAAGGGCGTGCGCAAGGCGACCGCCTCGGCGATGGTGCGCTCGGCGTCGTCGGCCCCGCACGTGTCGGTGTGGACCGACGTCGACGCGAGCCGCACGATGGAGCTGGTCAAGCGCCTCAAGGCATCCCCGGACTTCGCCGACGTCAAGGTGTCGCCGCTGCTGATCATGGCGCGGGCGGTCGTCTGGGCGGTGCGCCGCACGCCCATGGTCAACGCCGCGTGGGTCGACACCGAGGGCGGAGCCGAGATCCGGGTGCGCAACTACGTCAACCTCGGCATCGCCGCCGCCACACCGCGCGGCCTGCTCGTGCCGAACATCAAGGACGCGCAGGACCTCAGCATGCGCGAGCTCGCCCGGGCGCTGCAGCGCCTGACGCTCACCGCGCGCGAGGGCAAGAGCACGCCCGCCGACCAGCAGGGCGGCACCATCACGATCACCAACATCGGCGTCTTCGGCATGGACGCCGGCACCCCGACGATCAACCCCGGCGAGTCGGGCATCGTCGCGATGGGCGCCATCCGCCAGAAGCCGTGGGTCGTCGACGGCGAGGTGCGCCCCCGCTGGGTGACCACGGTCTCGGGGTCGTTCGATCACCGCGTGATCGACGGCGACGGCATGAGCCGGTTCATCGCCGACGTGGCATCCGTGCTCGAGGAGCCCGCGCTGCTGCTGGACTGAACCGCACGCGCGGCGTCCATTCGTGCAGGAGCGGCGATAGGGATGCCGCCGGGCTCAGGACGCGGTGTCGTCCGCGGGTGCCGCGGTGGCCTCGCTCCGCCTCGCCAGGGCCCGCACGAGAGCCGATTCGTCATCGGACGCTGCCTGCGCGGCCGAGACGTTCTCACGCTCGACGGCGGCGACGATCTCGGCGCGATTGATGCGCGTCTCGCGCGGCGCCTGGATGCCGATACGCACGCTGTCGCCCTTGACATCGAGGACCGTGACCTCGATGTCGTCGCCGATGAGCACCCGCTCGCCGATCCGCCTCGTCAACACCAGCATCCGTTCACCCTACTTCGGCTCAGGCGACGTTGATCGCGTGGGAGTCGTTCGCGGCGTCGCGCACGACGCCGACCGTGTCGATCGTGAAGCCCCCGGCGGTGGCCTCGCTGTACGACAGCACCGGCAGCCCGTCGGTCTGCGCCGACACGAGTCGGCGGACGGCCGGGCGCAGCGACGGCGCGCAGACGAGCACCGGTTCCGGCCCGGCACCGGCCGAGGCCACCGCGGCCCGCGTCGACTCGATGACCGCCTCGAGGCGGTGCGGGTCGAACGCGATCTGCACGCCGTCCTCGCCCGGGCGCAGCGCCTCGAGCATCGCCTGCTCCAGCAGCGGGTTGATCATGACGATGCGCAAGCGGCCGCTCTCGGCGAACCGAGCGGCCACCGCCGGACCCAGCGCCGCGCGCGCGGCTTCGATGAGGGCTTCGGGCTCGGTGGTCGTCTTCGCCCGCAGGGCGAGGGCCTCGTAGATGCGCACGAGGTCGTTGATGGCCACGCGCTCGGCGAGGAGCCCCTGCAGCACGCGCTGGATCTCGGCCAGCGACAGCAGTGCCGGGGTCAGCTCCTCGACCGCCGCCGGGCTCACCTGGCGCAGGGCATCGGTCAGCTGGCGGACGTCCTCGCGGCTGAGCAGTCTCGCCGCATGCGTCTGGATGACGCTGGAGAGATGGGTGATGATGACGCTCGCGCGGTCGATGACGGTCGCGCCGGCGAGCTCCGCGCTGTGGCGCATCTCCAGGGGGACCCACTTGCCGTCGATGCCGAACACCGGCTCGGCGAACGACACCCCCGGCAGCGCGTCGAGCCCCTGGCCGAGCGCGAGAAGGGATCCGCGGGGGGCCACGCCGGTGCCGACGTCGACGCCTGCGACGCGGATGACGTAGGTCGAGGCGGGCAGCTCGATGCTGTCGCGCGTACGCACCGGCGGCACCATCAGGCCGAGTTCTGCGGCGGTCTTGCGCCGCAGCGACTTCACACGGGCGAGAAGGTCGTCGGGGCCGCCCGTGACGAGGTCCACGATGTCGGGGGCGAGGAGGATCTCGAGCGAGTGCACGCGCATGCGCTCGATGAGGTCCTCGGTGGCGTCGGCGGCCGGGGGAGCGTCGGCGGAGGGAGCGTCCTCTTCGGCACGCCGGGCCGCGTTGGCCTTGACCCGCTGTGCCGCGAACAGCAGCAGCGCGGAGATCACCAGGAAGGGGATCATCGGCATCCCCGGGATGAACGACATCACGACGCCGGCGCCGCTGGCGATGAGCAGCGCGTTGCGGGACTGTCCCAGCTGCGCCCCCGCCTCGGTGCCCATCTCGGCCTCGGCGTTGGAGCGGGTCACGATCATGCCGGTCGCCACGGCCATGAGCAGCGCCGGGATCTGGGTCACCAGGCCGTCGCCGATGGTGAGGATGGCGTAGGTGTCGACCGCCTCGCCGATCTCCATGCCGTGCGTCGTCGCCCCGATGGCGATGCCGCCGACGAGGTTGATGACGATGATCACGAGGCCGGCGATCGCGTCGCCCTTGACGAACTTCGACGCGCCGTCCATCGCACCGTAGAAGTCCGCTTCTGCGGCGACCTCGGCACGGCGGCTGCGCGCCTCGGCGTCGGTGATGAGTCCGGCGTTGAGGTCGGCGTCGATGGCCATCTGCTTGCCCGGCATGGCGTCGAGGGTGAAGCGGGCGCCGACTTCGGCGACGCGCTCGGCACCCTTGGTCACCACCACGAACTGGATGACGATCAGGATGAGGAAGACCACGATGCCGATCACGAGCGACCCGCCGACGGCGATCGCGCCGAAGGCGTCGATCACCTGCCCCGCGTGCGCCTCACCGAGCACGAGCTTCGTCGAGGCGACGTTGAGCCCTAGCCGGAAGAGCGTCGCGACCAGCAGCAGCGAGGGGAAGACGGAGAAATCCAGCGGCTTCTTCACGAACATCGTCGTCAGCAGCACCAGCAGCGCGAACAGGATGTTCAGGATGATCAGCGCGTCGAGCAGGAACGGCGGGATGGGCACCACCAGCAGCATGATGATGCCCACAACGCCGATGGGGACGGCGGACATGCTCAGCATGTTCTTCATGTGTTCTTCCTCTGTGGGAGGGTGTGCACGCCGCGGGCGGAGCCGCGACGTCTGAGGGTGTCGACGAAGACCAGCACCTGGGCGACGGCGGTGTACAGATCGGCGGGGATCTCCTGCCCCAGCGCGCAGGCCCCGTGCAGGGCGCGGGCCAGCGGGATGTCGCGCACCAGGGGCACGCCGGCCTCGGTCGCCCGGTCGCGGATGCGCTCGGCGATGAGTCCGCTTCCCTTCGCCACGACCCGCGGAGCGGACCTGCCCGGTTCGTAGCGCAACGCGACGGCCACGTGTGTGGGGTTCACGAGCACGACGTCGGCGTCGCCCACCGCCGCGATCATGCGGTTGCGGCTGAGGGCGAGCTGGCGGGCGCGGCGCTGGCCGCGGATGAGGGGATCGCCCTCGCTGCGCTTGTGCTCGTCCCGCGCCTCTTTCTTGGTCATGCGGGTGTGCTTCTGGTTGCGGCGTCTGACGACGAGCACGTCGAGCATGGCCAGGGCGATCCCCACCGCGACGGCCGTGATCAGCAGCGAGGCGATGCCGGAGGATGCCACCTCGAGCAGGTGCGCGATCGAATGCGCGCCGCTCGCGGTGAGCACCGGGACGAGGCCCGCGATGATCGCGTAGAGCGACAGTCCGATCGCGGCGGTCTTCAGGAGCGACTTGACACCCTCCCAGAGGGCCTGCACCCCGAAGATGCGCTTCACGCCGTTGAGCACGTTGAACTGCTCGAAGCGGGCGGGGATGCCGCGCAGGTGCACGCCTCCCTGGGCGACGGCGCCGATGAGCGTCACGACGGCGACGGCGCCGAGGAGCGGGACGAGGACCGACCCGATGGACCCGAAGGCGGACTGCATCGCCGCGACCGCAGCCTGCGGGTCGGGATTGTGGATGACCGAGGCGATCGCGACGAACTGCTCGCCGCCGGCGTCGGCGGCCGCGCCGATCGCGGTCGCCATCATCGCCCCCGCGGCGGCGATGCCCAGCCAGGCGGTGAAGTCCTGGCTGCGGGTGAGCTTGCCCTTGCGCCGCGCTTCGCGCAGCCGCCGATCGGTGGCCTTCTCGGTGCGCTCGCCGGAGTCGCCGCCGCCGCTCATCGCGTGCCCCCCGTCAAGAGGCCCAGGGCGTCCTCGGCGAGGGCGCCGACGATGGTGGGCAGGGCCAGGACGACGCTGCCGGCCAGCAGGAACGTGAGGAGGATCTTCACCGGGAAGCCCATGGCGAAGGCGTTGAGTGCGGGGGCGACGCGGGTGATGAGCCCCAGTCCGACATCCGCGAGGAAGAGCACGAGCAGGAGGGGGCCGGCGATCTGCACGGCGGAGAGCATCATCTGCGAGACGGTGTCGATGATGAGCTCGGCGGGACGGCTGAGATCCAGCATCCCGTTGACCGGCACGGCGGCGAAGCTGCGGACGAGCCCGGCGAGGATGAGCTGGTAGCCGTTCGAGGCGAACAGCAGGGCCAGCGCGGTGATCTGGAAGAGGCGGGTGAACTGCGCTCCGTTGACCTGCATCTGCGGGTCGAACGCCTGCGCGAGCTGGAAGCCGCCGAAGACGTCGATGAGGCTGCCGGCGGACTGCACCGCCGAGAAGCAGACCAGCACCAGCAGGCCCAGGAGCGCCCCGATGACCACCTGGATGACGAGCGCCGCGAGGAAGCCCGCCGTGTCGAGCACTTCGTACGGTGCGGCCACGGTGCCGCTGACGACCACTGCGATCCCCACTCCGAGCATGGCCTTGATGCGGGCGGGGAAGGCGCCGTAGGAGAAGGGCGGGGCGATGAAGAGGAACGCCGTCGTGCGCACCGCCGCGAGGCCGGTGGCCTCGAGCCAGGCGTAGTCGATGGGGATGAACACGTCAGCCGCCGGAGAGAAGGTGCGGCACCCGGTCGAACATGCCGAGCGTGAACGCGATCGCCTCGGACATCATCCAGTTGCCGCAGACGACCAGGGCGAGGGCGACGGCGATCGCCTTGGGTACGAAGGACAGCGTCACCTCCTGGATCTGCGTGATCGACTGCAGCAGTGAGATCGCGAAGCCGACGACGAGGGCGGTCACCAGCAGCGGGGCGGCGAGCTTCGCGGCGATGAGGAGGCCCTGCATCGCGATGTCCAGGACCGCTTCGGGGGTCATCCGGTGACCCCGTAGCTCTCGACCAGCGTGCGCAGGATCAGACCCCACCCGTCGACGAGGATGAACAGCAGGATTTTGAAGGGCAGGGAGATCATCACCGGCGGGAGCATCATCATTCCCATCGACATCAGCGCCGCGGCCACGACGAGATCGATCACCAGGAACGGCACGAAGATGACGAAGCCGATGATGAAGGCGGCCCGCAGCTCCGAGATCATGAAGGCGGGGATGAGCGTCTGCAGCGGCACGTCCTCGGGCGCAGCGGGGTTCTCGAACGAGGCGAACCTCGTCATGAGGGCGAGGTCCTCCTCGCGCGTGTAGGCGAGCATCCACGTGCGCAGCGGGTCGGCGCCCAGCGCGACGGCGTCGGTGAATGTCAGGCCGCCGTCGACGTAGGGCTGCACCGCGACGGCGTTGATGTCGGTGAGCACCGGCCACATGATGAACAGCGACAGGAACAGCGCCAGCCCCGACAGCACCTGGTTCGGCGGGATCGTCGGCAGCGAGAGCGCGTTGCGGGTCATCGCGAGCACCACGAAGATCTTCGTGAACGACGACATCATCAGCAGCAGCGCGGGGGCGACCGACAGCAGCGTGATGCCGATGAGGGTGAGGATCGACGCCGAGGGTGTGCCGTCGATGCCGTTGATGTCGACGGACACGCCGCCGGTCGTGGGGGGCGTGGGCTCCACGACGTCGGCGTAGGCGGGCGTCGCGCCCAGGGGGAGCAGCAGCGCTGCGGCGACGAGGGCGAAGGCGATGAGCGACAGCAGCCACCACGGCGACCGCCGGATGCCGGTCATGCTCCCAGTGCCCGGCGCAGCGCCTGTGCGGCGGTGCGTGCAGGGGGAGCGGGCCGGCCCATGGCGCGGCCCGACAGGGTGTTCGTCGACATGCTGCGCAGCTCGGCGCGCCGCAGCGGCAGGGGCGGGGGGAGCTCGCGGCCGTCGGCCCGGTCGGTCGCGGCGGCGTCGGCCGGCTGCGCGGCGGGCGCCGGAAGCCGGTCGATGACCGACAGGCCGCCCTCGGTCACGCCGAGCACGTAGCGCGAGCCTTCGACGTCGACCACGACCAGCTGCGACTTGGCGCCGAGGGTCTGCTTCGCGATGACGCGGATGGGCTGGACGGCCGCCCGGCCGGCGGAACCGCGAGCCATGCGGCGCTGGATGAACCAGAGCGCGCCGAGCACCGCGGCGAGGGAGACGACGACGCGGAGCGCGAGGAGGAGATCGTCCAGCTCAGACCTCGGCGTTCTCGATGATGCGCGTGATGCGTACGGCGTAGTCCTGATCGACGACGACGATCTCGCCGTGCGCGATGAGGCGCCCGTTGAGCTTGACGTCCGCGGGAGCCCCGGCGGAGCGGTCGAGCTCGACGATGCGGCCGGGTTCCAGATCGAGCACGTCCCGCACGGTCATGCGGGTGCGGCCGACCTCGACCGTGAGGTCCATCTCGACGCCCGCGATGCGCTGCAGGCGGCGCGGCGACGCCGTGCGCGAGTGCGTCACGCGCACGGCCAGCCGGCCGATCGTGTGCTCGTCGGCGTCGACGAGGTCGAATACCTGCGCGGAGGGGTGGGCGAAGAGGGCGGACGCGTCGCCGATGACGGGGGCCCCGAGCACGCACGGGCCGAAGGCGGTCGCCGCCGCTTCGAGGGCGTCGTGCAGGCGCTCGGTCAGGGGAGCGTGGGGGCTGCCGTCGACGAGGACGGACTCATCGAAGATCAGCACGGCCAGGGCGGCGCTGGTGTCGCCGACCGACGACACCATGACGGCGTCTCCGGTCTCGCTGGACACCGCCGCGGGGCGCAGGTTGGTGCGCCCCGCCGTCGGCAGACGGTCGGCGAAGGCGGCGGCTGCGGCGAACTCATGGGCGGTGGTGCTGGTCATTTCGTTTCCTCGGCGAGGGAGTGGGACAGAGGGGAGGAGGTGACGACACAGGCCAGCCGTGCGCCGTTGGCGCCGACCGCGGCGGCGGCGACGACCTGGTCGCCGACGGCGAGGTCGAGGGGGCGATCCTGCCCGTGCGGCAGCGGGATCACATCGCCGACGGCGAGGGTGAGCACCTCGCTGGGCTTCATGCCCCGCGGTGCCAGGCGCAGGGTGAGCTCGACCGGCGTGTCCTCGACGTGGCGACGCACCAGCGCGGGGTCGGCGACGGCGTCGGGCGCCGAGGCCGTGTGCGACAGACGCTCCAGCAGGGGCATCGCGGGCAGCGCGACGCTCGCCGTCTCGGTGCGGTCGGCGAACCGCATCGAGAAGCGGGCGACCACGATGAGGTCCTGTGCCGAGGCGACCTGGGCGAACGCAGCGTTGTACTGCACCGTGCTCACCGTGAACTCATGCGGCAGCAGGGCTCCCAGCGCCCCCCGCAGGTGCCCGAGCGTCTCGTCCATGAGCGAGCGCAGCAGCGCCTGCTCCACGGCGGTGAGCCCCCGGGCGTCGACGCGGCTGGAGCCGTCGCCGCCGAGCATCTTGACGATCCACGACAGGGCCGTGTGCAGGGGGAACTCCACGATGCCGCGGTCGTCCGAGCCTTCGGCGGCGCACACCACGAGCGTCGTCGTGGGCGGCACGGTCGCCACGTACTCGTCGTACGTCTCCAGGGTGACCCGCTCCACGGCGATGTGGGCACGCAGGCGGGTCTTGGAGGTGAGCTGGATGGCCCACTGGCGCGCGAAGACGTCGAACGCGCCCGCGAGAGCCCGAGTGTGCTCGCGCGACAGCGCGGCGGGGCGGCCGAAGTCGTAGCGCTCCGGGCCCCCCGGGTCGGACGCGGCGCCCGCGCGGTCGTCGTTGTGCACGAGAAGGACTATCGGGCGACGACCGCCGCGCGTAAGGGGTGCCGCGTCACTGCGGGGAGTGCGCCGCCGCCACCTGCGGCAGCAGGGCGCGCACCGCGTCATCGGCACCCGACAGCACGACGATGTCCACGCGCCTGTTGGCCGCCATCGCGCTCTCGCTCCACCCCTCGGCCAGAGGCCGCGAAGCGCCGAATCCGACCGAGGTGATGCGCTCGCCGCCCACGGCCTGGTCTTCGACGAGGTAGCGCAGCACACCGGAGGAGCGGGCGGAGGAGAGCTCCCAGTTGTCGGCGAACGGGGCCATCGGCACCCGGTGGTCGGCGTGGCCCTCGACGGAGATCTGGTGGGGGACGGTGGCGAGCACTGCGCCGGTGGCATCCAGCACCGCGCGCGCCTTGTCGCTGAGGTCCGCGCTGTTCGTGGCGAAGAACGTCTCGGCGCTGATCAGCCCGATCGTCAGGCCACGGTCGTCGATCGTGAAGGTGGCCGCGTCGCCGAGCCCTCGCGCGTCCAGTGCCTCCTGCAACCGGGTGCGCAGGTCGAGGAGGGTCTGGTACTCGGCTTCTGCTCCCAGCTCCACCGGCGAGGGCACGGGCTGCACCGCGGTGAAGCCCTCCCCGGCCTCGTCGAGCAGCTCCGGAGGCACGATGACGCCCTCCGAGACGTCGGTGGCTTCTGAGACCTCGGCGCCGAAGCCCGTCGCGAGCGACGACCGCAGGGCCTCGAACTTGTCCTGGTCCACCGTCGACATCGCGAACATCACGATGAACATGCACATCAGCACGGTGACCATGTCGAGGTAGGACGCCATCCAGCGTTCGTCGGGGCCGTCGTGACCCTGCACCGGAATGCGTCGACGCGGTCGCACGCTCACGGGGTCTCGTCTGCGCTCACGGCCGACTTCTGCGCGCGCCGCCCTGACTTCGAGGGCGCCTCGGGGGCGAGCGCCCGCATGCGCTCCTCCACAAGGTGCGGGGGGCTGCCTGATTGCACGGCCAGCATCCCCTCCGTCAGCAGGGTCATCCGGTCGATCTCGATCTCGGTCAGACGCTGCAGCCGGGTGCCGATCGGCAGCCAGATGAAGTTCGCCGACAGCAGGCCCCAGAGGGTGGCGACGAAGGCCGCGGCGATGAGTGGCCCCAGGGTGTCGGGCTGGTCGAGCTTCTCGAGCACGTGGGTGAGCGAGATGACGGTGCCGACGATCCCCACGGTAGGGGCGTAGCCGCCGAGGGTCGTGTAGAAGCGTGCGGCGGTGCGGCGGCGCGAGGCGGTGGTCGCCACCTGGTCTTCCATGACGACGCGCAGGTCGTCGGCATCCGTTCCGTCGGCGATGTTCTGCAGCGCCTGGCGGATGAACGGGTCGTCCTCGTCCGCGACGGCGTTCTCGAGGGCGAGCAGGCCCTGCATGCGCGCCGTCTCGGCGTAGCCGACGACCTTCGTGATGAGGTCGTCGGTCGACCCCTTGAGCCCGCGGAAGGCGCGGGGGAGGGCGCGCACCGCTTCGCGTGCGTCGGCGACCGTGCCGCCGGCGATGCCGATGGCGATCGTCGCGCCGAAGACCAGCACCATGGGCGCCGGCAGCAGCAGCGCGCTCACGTGCGCGCCTTCGAGGCTGATCATTGCCAGCAGCGCACCGAACGCGATGGCGACGCCGATCAGCAGGGACGGGTCCATCAGTCGCCACCCTCTGGGGCGCGTCGGTCCGCGGCGGTAGCCAGCACCCTGGCGCGGAACTCCACGACGCTCTCGATGACGGCATCCATCGATTCGGCGACGACGAACGTGGCGCCGTCGACGAGGACGAGCGTCGTGTCGGGGGTCTCCTGGATGCGCTCGATGAGGTCGGGGTTGACGGCGAATCGCACCCGGTTCAGACGCGTGAGGACGATCATGCGACTTCCTCCTCCTGGGCGCGTCTGGGCGGTGCGGGCGTTGTCCGACCGGGCGGCTTGCGCCGTCGGCCGTCGAAGGGACTGTCGGCCGGCGGCGCGCATCCGTTAGGCGCGCGCCGCCGCCGGCGTCGTCATCGCTTGAGGTTGGTCAGCTCCTGCAGCACCTCATCGCTCGTGGTGATGATGCGCGCGTTGGCCTGGAAGCCCCGCTGGGCGACGATGAGGTTCGTGAACTCCTGCGAGAGGTCGACGTTCGACATCTCCAGCGAGCCACTGGCGAGGTCGCCGAAGCCGTCGGCGCCCGCGGCGCCCACGGCGGGCGCTCCGGAGTTGGCGCCGGCGCGGTACTGCGACGAGCCGGTCTTCTCCAGCCCCTCGGGGTTGTCGAAGGCTGCCAGGGCGACCTGCGCCAGCACGTCGGACGCGCCGTTGCTGAACGACCCGATCAGGCTGCCGTCCGACGAGATCGTGTACGACACCAGGCTGCCGGGGGCGCGTCCGTCCTGACCGGTGAGAGCGACCGTGCGCAGATCTGCGAACCCGGTCACCTCGGACAGGTCGACGGCGACGCCGCCGCTGGTGATCGAGGCCGCACTGGTCGGCTTGCCGTCCGCGAACGCGAGCGACGTGGTCGCCACGCCGTCGGTGACATCCCAGCCCGCGCCGGTGCGGGTGAAGGTGAGCGCCAGCTGGCGGGCCGAGCCCTGGGCGTCGTAGACGGTGATGTCGCGGACGAGCTGCTCGCCGACCGCGGCGTCGGACGGCAGGTTGCCCTTCACGCTGGCCGAGCCGGTCGCCTGGGCGGGCGAGGTGGCGCCCACGGGCAGCGAGATGTCGCCGACGGGGCTGCCGGTCGTGATGACGCCGTCCGTCGCTGTCCACCCCTGCACGCGCGCTCCGTCGGCGCTGACCATGCGACCGGAGGCGTCGAACGAGAACGCACCGTTGCGCGTGTAGAGCGTCTCGGCCCCGTTGCGCACGACGAAGAACCCGTCGCCGGCGATCATGAGGTCGGTGGCCACGCCCGTCGCCTGGCGGGACCCCTGGGTGAAGTTCGTGCGGATGCCGGCGACCTGCGTGCCCAGCCCCACCTGTGCGGCGTTCGTGCCGCCGGCGTCGGCCTGCGGAGTGCGCGAGTTCTGGACGATCTGCGACAGCGTGTCCTGGAACTGGACGGACCCGGCCTTGAACCCGACGGTGTTGACGTTCGCGATGTTGTTACCTGTGACGTCGAGCATGGTCTGGTGCGAGCGGAGGCCGGAGATCCCGGCGTAGAGCGAACGGAGCATGAGAAGCCCTTCTGGAGGTGGTTTCAGGAAGCGGTGACGCCAGAGACGGCGTCGAGGGGCACGGAGGCGTCGCCGATGGTGACGGTGGGCACGCCCTGTTCGAACGAGACCTTGGAGACCAGGCCCGACTGGGTGATGCCGTCGGCGTCGACGTACGACGCGTGCTGCCCGACGAGGGCGGCCGCGGCCTGGCGCATGCTCAGGGCGAAGCTCTCGCTGAAGCTGTCGGAGAGGGCGGTGAGCTGCTCCATCATGGCCAGCTGCGTGGTCTGCGACATCATCTCGTTGGTGTCCAGAGGAGAGCTCGGGTCCTGGTTCTTCATCTGCGTCACCAGCAGATGCAGGAAGACCTCGCTGTCCAGGCTCTGCTTGGGTGCGGTGGGGAGGGAGGTCGTGGCCGCCGATGACACGGCGCCGACGGGATCGATGGGGGGCATGGCTCTTCTCCGGTCAGGCGAACAGGTCGATGCCCGAACCGGGCACGGGGGGAGCAGGGGGCGCGGGCGGGGCATCGGCGGCGGGCTGGCGGCTGCCGTGCGGCGGGGCATCGGGTCGCGGGTCCTGCGGGCCGGTCGACCCCGAACCCGACGCGGACCCGCCGGACCATGCGCCGGACTGACCCTGCGTTCCGCCACCCGCGGAGGTGTCTGCCGAGGCGAGCAGCAGCGACGCGTTCGGAACGAGCGCCGCGAGGTCGCGCCGCAGGTCGACCAGCAGGGCGCGCAGGGCCTCGCGGCCCATGTCCGACGGCGAGGCGAGTTCGAGCGTGAGGGACGACCCGGAGATCTGGGCGGTCACCGTGATGGGGCCCAGGTTCTCGGGCGACACCCGCAGCGTGAGGGTGTGCTGCCCGTCGCCCGCGCGCGCCAGTGAGAGCACGGGGGCGGTGATCTGCTGGGCCAGGGGGGTACGTGCGGGGGATGCGGTCGCCGCCGCCGGCGGTGGCGCGGCGACCTGGTCGGCGGAACCGGAGGCAGCGGCGGCGCTCGCGGCGGCTGCAACGGCCGCGTCGGCACCGGCGGTGCCACCCGATGCCGCGGAGGGTGCGGCGGGAGCCGCGACCGACCGCAGCGCCGCGGCCGGCGAGGCGGCTGCGGTCGGCGCGGATGTCGAGGCGGACGCCGGCGTGGATGCCACGGCGAACGGCGGGGCGGATGCCGCTGTGGACGCGGTGGCGAAGAGGGTCGACGCCGCATCACCCATGGCGGCGACCGCGGGGGTCGCGGCGCTGCCCCGCGCCGCGGAGGGCATGACCGCGGCGAAGAGGGCCGCCGGCGTGACCGCGGCCGCCGCAGGGGCGGCCTGAGCCTCCGGCACCACGCGGCGGATCGTCTGGATGTCGGCGTCGGTGAGGTAGTTGTTGCGCAGCTCGACGTTCTTTCCGGGGCTCGGCGCGTGGATGATCTTGCCGTCACCGGCATAGATGACGATGTGCTTCTCGCCGTTGGTGACGAGCAGGTCACCCGGCCGTGCCTCGGCGAGGGACGGGATCTCGACGCCGATGTCGGCCTGGTCCTGCACGACCCGCGGCGCGTCGATGCCGAGGTCGGCGAGCACCCGCTGCACCAGCCCGGAGCAGTCCATGCCCGTGGCATCCTCACCGCCGAAGACATAAGGGACGCCGAGGTACTTCTTGGCCTGGGCGACGACGTCGTCGCCGGTGACGGTGCCGTCGGGCAGTGCCATGGTGCTGCGGACCTGCTCGAGCGCCGAGGCGAAAGTGCCGGCGCTCGCGCTCGCGCTCGCGCCCGTGGCCGAGGCTCCGGCGGCGTTCAGCATGGCCGGTTCCGTTGACAGTGACCGGATCCGCTGTTCGATCTCGTCGATGCGCGCAAGCGCCGTGACAACGCTCATGACGTCTCCTGGGTCGGGGGTCTGACGGCGATCTCGTCGAGTTCCGCCTGCTCGACGCGCAGCTGGTGGGCCCGCTCGCGTTCGGCGTGGGCATCGGCGAGGCGCGCGAGTCCGCGCTGATCGATGCGGGTGGCGGCGTGTAGTGCGCGCGCGTCGTCGACGGTGGTCCGCTGCAGGGCGCCGAGGACGGCGAGGTCGGCCAGCTGGCCGCGTGAGGCCACGCGGGCGGCGGCGAGGGCGGCCAGGGCGCGGACGTCCACGGCGACGTCGGATGTGCTCGATAGGGCGGCGCGCAGCTCGCGCTCGCGTGCCTGCGTGCGGGTGTGCTCGAGCGCCGCGCGCGACAGGTGCTCGGCGGCGGCCCGCTCCTGCAGGCCGCGCACGCGCAGCAGGCCCGCCAGCCGGAACGGGCGGCTCACGAGATGTCCCCGAATGCCGCCACCAGCGACCGCAGGCGCTGCCAGGAGTCCTCTGCCGAGGCCTGTTCGTCCAGGGACTGGGTGAGGAACCGGTCGAGGGCGCGCTGGTGGGTGATCGCGGCATCCACCCGGGCGTCGGCCCCGGCCTGGTAGGCGCCGATGCCGATGAGGTCGTGCGCGTCGCGCCGCGCGGCGAGCACGGTGCGCAGCGTCGCGGCCAGCTGCTGCTGCTCGGACGAGGTGACTTTGGCCGCCAGGCGCGACACCGAGCCGAGCACGTCGATGGCGGGGTGGTGGCCGGTGATGGCGAGCGAGCGGTCCAGCACGATGTGGCCGTCGAGGATCGAGCGGACGGTGTCGGCGACCGGCTCGTTGTGGTCGTCGCCGTCGACGAGCACCGTGTACACCCCGGTGATCGAACCCTGCCGGTCGTTGCCGGCCCGCTCCAGCAGCTTCGCCAGCACGGGGAAGGTCGACGGCGGGTAGCCGCGGGTGGCCGGCGGCTCGCCGGCGGCCAGCCCGATCTCGCGCTGCGCCATCGCCACGCGGGTCAGCGAGTCCATCATGAGCATGACGTCCACGCCGTCGTCGCGGAACGCCTCGGCGATGCGCGTGGCGGTGAACGCCGCACGCAGGCGCGCCATGGCGGGCTGGTCCGACGTGGACACCACCACGACCGAGCGCGCGAGCCCCGCCTCGTCGAGGTCGTCCTCGATGAACTCGCGCACCTCGCGGCCGCGCTCGCCGACGAGGGCGATGACGTTCACGTCGGCGGCCGAGCCGCGGGCGATCATCGACAGCAGCGATGATTTGCCCACGCCGGACCCGGCGAACAGGCCCATCCGCTGACCGCGGCCCATCGGGCTGAGGGTGTCGATGGCGCGCACGCCCGAGGCCAGCGGCGACGCGATGCGTGCCCGCTCCATGACCGGAGGGGCGTCGTGGTCGAGGGTGACGCGGCGGGCCTCGAGGGGTCCTCGGCCGTCGAGCGGGCGGCCGAGGCCGTCGATGATGCGCCCGAGCACCGGGGAGCCCACCGGCACGCGGAGCCGACCCGAGGCCACCGTCGCGCGCTCGCCCACGCGCATGCCGCTCGTCGCCGACAGCGGCATGCACCGCAGGGTCCCCTCCTCCGCGGCCACGACCTCGGCGTCGACGTCGCCGGCGATCGTGACGACGTCGCCCACGGCCGCGCCGAGCCCGCGCACCTCGATGCTGAGCCCGAGGATGCGCGAGACGCTCCCCGAGCGCTCGGGGAGCGCGGCCTCGAGGACCGCCGACCACCGGCTCATCCCGCCACCTCCGCCAGCGTCGCCCGCGCCCTGGCGAGGGCGGTCGCTACGCGCAGGTCCACCTCGCCGTCGCGGAAGCGCACGACGGCGTCGCCGGGCGAGAGCTCCGCGGAGGCCTCGAACCGGGCGCCCTCGGGGCGCTCCGCTCCCAGCCGGTCGAGCGTCGCGAGGTCGCGGGGGCTGAGCACGACGACCGCCGCGTCGTCGGGTGCGATGCTCGCGTGGGCCCGCGACGACGCGGTGAGGGCCGAGCGCGTCGATTCGGAGATCTCGGCGGCGAGGATCGTCTCGGCGAGTTCGACGGCCAGGCGCATCACGTGCTCCTCGCTGGACGCGGCGACGGCGTCGGCACGGGCGGTGAAGGATGCCGCAGCGCGCTCGAGGGCGGCGAAGGCGGCCGCTGCCGCGGCGCGCATCTCGTCGTGCTGCGCGCGGCGTTCGCGCGCCGCACGCTCGGCGTCGCGTTCGGCCGCCGCTGCCGCGGCGCGCATGCCCTCGGCGTACCCCATCGCATGACCGCGCCGGCGTGCGCTCTCGCGGTCGGTGTGCTCGGCGGGTCCGGACAGCCGCGGGATGTGCAGCGGGCTGAAGGCGTCAGGAGACATACTCGTCCTCGTCGGCGCGCTGCACGCGGATGTCGCCGGTGGCCTCGAGGGCGCGGATGGTGCGCACGATCTCGGCCCTGGCCTCCTCGGCCTGCGACACGCGCACCGGCCCGAGGGCCTGCGCCTCCTCGTCGAGGGTCTCCCGGTTGCGCTCGGACATGTTGCGCCGGATGATCGCCGCGACGGCGGGCGGGGCGCCCTTCAGCGCCAGGGCAAGCGTTCGGATCTCGATGCCGCGCAGCACCCGCTGCGTATCGCGGTCGTCGAGCACCACGATGTCGGCGAAGGTGAACATGCGCGAGCGGATGTCCTCGGCGAGGTCGCTGTCGAGGGCCTCGAGGTTGGCCAGCAGCGCCTTCTCGACGGCCGCGTCCGAACGGTTGATGATGTCGACGAGCGGCTGCACGCCACCCAGCACGTCGGGGGCGTCGCGCGTGGCGAACGCGCCCGAGCGGGCACGCAGCGCCTCGGCCACGATCGCCACGGCATCCTGCGAGGCGGTCCCCATCGTCGCGATCGCGTGGGCGACGTCGGTGCGCACCGGGTCGGAGAGCTCCGCCAGCACCGAGGCGGCGCGGTCGACGGGGAGGTGGGCGAGCACGAGGGCGATGGTCTGCGGCAGCTCGCCGTCGACCGCGCTGGCGATCTGGGCCGGTTCGACCGCGATGAGGAAGTCGAAGGACGAGCCCGTCATCGCCGAGGAGACCTTCGTGAGCACCCCGGCGGCACGGTCGGTGCCGAAAGACGCCTCGAGCAGGCCCGCCGCGATGTCGCGGCCACCGCGTGCAGGGGGCAGATGCCCCTGCACGATGCGGTGGAAGTCCGATAGGGCTCGCGCGGTGGTCTCGGCATCCAGACTGTGCAGCCGGATGATCTCAGCGGCGATCCCCTCGGCCTCGGGCTCGGTGAGGTGCTTCATCACCTCGATGGCGAGGGCGCGGTCGAGGTTCATCATCACGATCGCGGCGGTCTGGGTGCCGTTGAGGGTGGTCATGCGTCCTGCCTGTCCCGCATGAGGCTGCGCAGCAGGTCGGCCGTGCGAGCGGGGTCCCGGCGCGCGAAGTCGCCGAGCTCGGCGCGGCGGCGGTCGAGGGTCATCTGGGTGGGCTCCGGCTCGGGGTCGGGCTCGAAGTCGAGGAGCGGCAGCGGCACCGTTGGTGCCTCCAGTTGCGGGGAGGCGCCGTGCACGATCGCGCCGAACGGGTCGGCGACGGGGTCGAGCTGCAGCGGCGCGACGGTGGACTGCGCCGCCCACGCCGCACGCGAGCGCCGCCGCGTGACGGTGATGCCGGTGATGGCGGCGAGGATGAGCACGAGGATGATCGCGCCCACGATGAGTGCGGTGCGCATCATCTCGCCCTGACGCTCTGCCTCTTCCGCCTGCCGCGCGGCATCCAGCGCCGCCTGGGCGGCGGTCGCGTCGGCGTCGCTGAATGTGACGAGCTCCACCGTCAGGTCGTCGCCGCGGCCGGGGACGATCCCCGCCGCCGACGCCACGAGCGCCTCGAGCTGGTCGACGTCGACTGCTCCGGCCGCGCTTTCGTCGACGGCGACGGCCACGGTCTGCCGCCGCAGGGAACCAGCGGGGGTGGTGGTGCTCTCGACGGACTTGTTCACGACGTTGTTGCGGGTGGACTGGGTGGATTCGTACGTACCCGCGCCGCCCTGCGCTGCCGCGGCGGCTTCCGCCCCCAGCACTCCCGTGCCCGCTGCCGGTCCGCTGTAGGTCTCGGTGCTGGTCTGCTCGTTGGTCGAGGCGTCGCCCTCGACGGGCGTGTAGGTCTCGTCGACCCGCTGGCTCGTGGCCTGGTCCATCTCGGCCGCGACGGTGACGGTGGCGTTGCCGGCTCCGACGACGGTGTCGAGCATCTGCTGGATGCTGGCGGTGAGGCGGGTCTCATAGGCCCCGGCCTGCTCGCCGGCGCCCCCTCCCGATCCGGCGCCCACGGCCGAGAGCGTGTGCCCGGCCTGGTCGATGACGGCGACGTTCTCGGGCTTCATGCCGCTGACCGAGGCGGAGGTGAGGTGGATGATGGCATCGACCTGGGTGGACGACAGTGTGGAGCGGTCGGCGGTCTCGATGAAGACGGACGCCGTCGGGTCGATGGTCTGCGACACGAAGACGCTCTCTTCGGGGATTGCGAGCTGCACCGATGCCGCCGACACCCCCTCCAGCGCCGAGATCGTGCGGGCGAGCTCGCCCTCGATCGCGCGCTTGTAGGTGACCGACTGCTGGAACTCGGAACTGGTGACGCCCATCTCGTCCAGCAGGGTGTAGCCGTTGGATCCGGCGCTGGGCAGCCCCGACACGGCGGCGGCGAGACGCTGCTCGTAGACGACGGATTCCGGAACGAGCACGGTGGATCCGCCGTCGGTGAGCTCGTACCCCACTGACGACGCCCGCAGCTGCTCGACCACGGCGCTGGCGTCGGCGGCGCTCAGCCCGGTGAACAGCGGGGTGAGGGTAGGTCGGGCGAGCCAGCTGCCGATCGCGAACGCCCCCATGACGAGCGCGGCGATGCCGATGAGGGCGATCGTGCGCTGCGCCACCGTGAACGAGGCCACCGCGTCACGAAGGCGGGTGAAGAGGGAGGAGACCGCTGTAGGCATCAGGCCTGCATCCGCATGATCTCGTTGAAGGCGTCGACGCCCTTGTTGCGCACGGCGGCGACGAGCTCGAGGGTGACCGACGCACGGGACGACGCGATCATGGCGGAGTGGATGTCGTCGAGGTCGCCCGTCACGGCGGCGACGGCCAGCTCGTTCGAGGTGGACTGCAGGGCGCGCAGCTCATCGACGGCGCCGGTGATGCTCTGGGCGAAGGCGCCGTCCCCTGTGGGCGACGTGGTGGTCGGCGCGACGGGGAGGGGGATCGACGCCGCGATGGCGTCGATGGAGGGGATCGAGGGCATCAGCGGCGTCCGATCTGCAGGGCGGCCTCATAGGTGGCCTTGGCGCGGTCGACCACGGCGGCACTGGCCTGATAGCCGCGCTGGGCCATGATCAGGTGGCCCATCTGCTCGCCGAGGTCGATGTCGGGGTAGCGCACATACCCGTCGGCGTCGGCCAGCGGGTGGGTGGGCTCGTGGACGAGCCGACCCTCGCCGTCGCCGAACTCGGCGCCGACGACCCGCACGCCCCCGCCGTCGCCGTCGGCCTGCACGGCGACGTAGCGCTGCCGGAACGCGGCGTCGTCGGTGGACGTCGCCGTGTTGATGTTGGCGATGTTGTCGCTCAGCGCGTCGAGCCAGGTGCGGTGGGCGGCGAGCCCGGAGCCGGCGATGCCGATGGCGTCGAAGGTCATGACGTCCTCAGTGCGGTCTGCACGGAGCTGAACGTGCCACCCACCGCCTGCGAGGCGAACTGGTAGCGCAGCACCGTGTCGATGTTGGACAGGGTCTCGGTGTCGAGGTTCACGTTGTTGCCGTTGAGCCGCGTGGCGGCGCGCGACTCGGTCACGGCGGGGGCGACGTCGCCGTCGCCGCGTGCCACCGAGGCGGCGAGGGCATGCTCGAAGGCCACGACCTTCGCCCGGTATCCCGAGGTGTTGACGTTGGCGATGTTGTCGGCGATGGCGCGCTGGCGCTGCGAGAGTCCGTCAAGCGCACTGGTGAGCGCGGTGGTGGTCACTGAATCGAACACGAAAGCCGTTTCCGTCGACGGTTGACGTGGCCGATCCGTGGCCGGGGGAGTGAGCGATCCGTGCTCAGCAACACCTATCGGCCGCGCCGGCGCCGCCGTTAGCCGTTGACGTCGACGTATGCGGCGGCGTCGCCCCGAAGCGCGGGGACCATGTCGATCGCGTCGAGGTGCGCGCGGGTCGCCGCGAGCTCCTCACGCAGGCGCGTCATGCGCTGCTCCTGCCGCTCCACGAGCCGTGTCGCGCGCTCGACGAGCTCGGCGGGCAGGGGCGCGGGCTGCAGGATCGGGGTCCAGGACGCCGGATCGCTCGCGGTCTCGTCGAGATCCCGCTCGAAACGCTCCAGCAGCGCCCGCCACGCGGCATCCGATCTCATGAGACCGACACCGTCGCCGACGCTGCGGCGTGCCACGCCTCGTGGAGGGGCGCGATGAGCTCCCGGCACTCGCGCGAGCGCTCGGGGTCCCGGCCGATGTTGGCGCCGATCAGGGTGCGCGTCAGATAGGCGTACAGCGCTTGCAGTTCGGCGCTTCCCGACCACGTGGCGGAGAGGGACGAGGAGAGTTCGGCGATGATGCTCTGCGCGTGCTGCAGCCCGTCGTTGGCCGTCTCCCAATCGCCCGCGCGCTGGGCGGTCTCGGCCCGTGCCACATCGAGCAGCAGCCGGTCGTACAGCATGGTGACCAGGCGCTCGGGGCTCGCCGAGAGGATCGCCTCTTCGCGGTAGCGCTGCTGGGCTTTCAGTGCGGTGTTCACGAGCGGCCTCCGCCGGAGTTGGTGGGCAGGCTCGCCAGCTGCGAGGAGAGGTAGGACGACTGGGATTGCAGACGGGAGAGCATCGTCTCGAGCGACGCGTACGTGCGCTCGAGCGTCGCCCGCCGCTGGTCCAGTCGCAGGTCCCAGCGTTCGAGCTGGTCGGACATGCGGGTGACTTCGCTCTGCTGTCCCGTGATGCGCGCGGTCAGCAGGCCGTCGTATTTGTCGGAGTACTGCTCGCTCACCTGCTGCACGCGGGCGGCGACGCCCGCGAACATCGCCCCGGCCGCGGCGGGGTCGGCGTCGAGGGCGGCGAGGAACTTCTTCTCGTCGAACGAGAGCACGCCATAGCGGTCGACCGAGATGCCGATAGTCGAGGGCGATGCGCCGTCGATGGGGAGCTGCACGGCGTCGGTGAGCGCCTGCCGCAGCGCGCGCACGGTGCTGTCGCCCGTGAAGACGCCGAGGGTCGTGGTGCCTCCCGCCCCGGTGGGGGTGGTCGCGGCGGATCCCTTCGCGATGCCCGAGAGTGCGGCGGCGATCTGGCCGACGAGGTCGCCGGCGGCCTTGGCACGGGCCGCAGGGTCGGCGGCGACGGAGAGCGTTACCGGCGCCGAGTCGGCCTTCGAGACCGTGACGTCCACGCCCGCGAAGAGGTCGGTGAAGGTGTTCTTCGCCGAGGTGACGACCTGCTCCGCGGCCGTTCCTGCCCACAGGCGCACCTGCGCGTCGGCGCCCTGGGTGACGACCGCGGCGCCCGGTTCGCCCGCGAGGTCGGTGGCGGTGCCCGCAGCCACGGCGGTGGCGTCGCCGAGGTGCACGCGGAATGCGGCCTGGGCTCCGGTCTCGGAGGCGGCGATCTGCAGCCGGGAGAGCGGCTGCCCGCTGCCGTCGGTGCCGGCCGAGACGGCGGAGGCGACGATTCCGGCACCGGAGGCGTTGAGGGCTCGGGCCACGTCGGCGGGCGATGACGAGTCGGGGCGAATCTCCACGAGCTCACCTGAGGCGTTCTCGACCGTGAGGACGAGCGGGCCGGCGCCGAGGTCGATCAGCGCGCGGCTGACGACGGTATGCGCCGTGGCGGTGCGGTCCACCACGATCTGGGTGGAGACGGCGGTGGCTCCGGGCTTCGCGACGAGTGTGACCGACGGCTCGGAGCTGGTCGCCTTCACGTGGGCGATGGCGGCGGCGCCGGTGGCATCCTTCGCGCTCGTCAGGAGCTTCTGCAAGGCGGTGTTGAGGGACTGCAGCTGCGTGATGACCAGCTTGCGGTCGTCGGACTTCGCGGTCAGCAGTGTGCGGGGGATCGCCTCGACGTCCATCAGCGCATCGATGATCGCGGTGGTGTCGAGGCCGGAGGCGAGGCCGTCGAACGAGAGACCCATGCGCTCCCCTTCCTGTCGCAGGTGCGGACGCCGGAGAATCCCGAGCTGTCCGCAGATGCCTATCGGCAGGAGCTGCGCGTCGGTTAGACGCCGGCGGGGACGCGTCCGGACGGGCCGGTCGCGACGATGCGCGAGAAGTACGCCTCGCGGGTGGACTCCGACACCCGGGAGCTGGGGGCGGCGCCGTCATCCTCGTGGAACCGCTCCATCGCGTCGCGCAGCAGCCGCACGGCCTCGGCCCGCTGCTGCGAGACCGCGGAGTGGCTGACGCCCAGCTCCTCGGCGATCTCCTTCACCGGTCGCTCGTGAACGTAGACCGCTTCGACGATGGCCCGCATGCGCTCGGGGAGCGCCGCCACGGCCCGCGTGAGCAGCTCGCGCCGCTCCTGCAGCGCTGCCGACTCGTCGGGGAGCGCGATGGTGGCGGGCACGTTCAGCGCCGACGGATCGTCGAGGCTCGTGACGGTGCGGGCGGCGTCGTGGAGCGACTCGACCACCGATTCCCGTGACAGCGCCATGGTCGTGGCGATCTCGTCGGGCGTGGCGGTGCGGCCGAGCGCGGAGGTGAGCGTCTCGCGGACGGCGGTGACTTCCTTGATGCGCTTGCGAATGCCGCGGCTGGCCCAGTCCATCGAGCGCATCTCGTCCGCGAACGCACCCAAGATGCGGCGACGCGCGTAGGCGCCGAAGGGCACCCCGAGGGTGGGATCGAAGGCCTCGGCGGCCGTGACGAGGGCGAGGGCGCCGACCGCCGCGAGCTCTTCGAGCGATACGTGGGTGGCCCGTGCGTGCAGATCGCGGGCGAGATATCCCACGAGCGGGAGGTTCTCCTCGATGAGCCGGTTACGCTCTTCGCGGTTGTGCATGCGCATTTCGCGCCTCTCTGACTGTGCTCACGCGTCGCTGTGGGGGGACTGGGGGAGCCGAACCTATCCATCACCTATGCGGCGATTATGAGAAACCTCTCACGAAAATCGCGATTACGCCACGACCATCTCGGCCGATAAGGAAAAACAAGCCGCTGAGCGCGGAAAACAACGGGTGCGCAGTCTGGGGAGACACGCTGCGACCGTGGCCGGTGGCCGGAGAATTCGGGGGAGACGACGTGGGAGCGAACGAGTTGTCGATGCAGCTCTGGCAGGAGAGGGAGCTGCTGGAACTGCTGCTGTTCAAGCTCGAGGAGCAGCGCCTGCTGCTCGAAGCGGGCGGCATCAGGTGGATCCATTTCGCCACCCGCGAGATCGAGCAGGTGCTCGAGCAGCTGCGCGTGTCGGGGCTTGGGCGCGACGTCGAGGTCTCGTCCGTGGGACGCGAGTGGGGTGTGCCGGATGCCGCGACGCTGGCAGAGCTGATCGATGCCGCCCCGTCGGACGCTTGGCGTGAGGTCTTCGCCGACCACCGCGTGGCACTGACGGCCCGCATGACGGAGGTCGCGCAGCTCAAGGACTCGAACGAGGTCCACCTGCGCGCCGGCGCGCGCGCGGTCGAAGAGATGCTGGCCGGCCTCGCCGCCAGCACCGGCGAGTACACCACACGCGGCGATCGGGTTCGAGAAGACACCGCCCGCCTCGTTGACAAGCAGATGTGAGGACGGCGCAATGTCGACATTCAGTGGTGTGAACACGGCGTACAGCGCCCTGGCGGCCGCGCGCCGCGGCATGGACCTGGTGGGGCAGAACATCGCCAACCAGTCCACGCAGGGCTACACGCGCCAGCGCCTGGAGACCTCCGCCGTCAGCGCCGTCGCGGTCGCGGGAAAGTTCGCCGTCGGCGTGCAGCCCGGGCAGGGGGTCTCGGTCGACGGGATCGCGCGTCTGGGCGACGGCGTGCTCGACGCCCGCGTGCGCGACACGCTCGCCTCGTCGGGGTACTGGTCCACCCGGGCGAGCGCCGCCCTGTCCGCTGAGGCCACGCTGGCCGAGCCGACTGCGAACGGGCTCTCGGACCGGCTGGCGCGGTTCTGGGCCGGGTGGCAGGATCTGTCGAACTCGCCGGATTCCACGGCCGCGGCCGCCGTGGTGCTCACCGGTGCCGAGACGCTGGTCGCGCAGATCGCCGACGGCTACCGCGGCGTCGCGAAGCAGTGGTCCGACGCACGCAGCGCCGCCGGTGTGATGGTCTCGCAGGTCAATGCCGCCGCCGCGGAGATCGCCGAGCTCAACGGTGCGATCCGCGACACGCTGGCATCCGGCGGATCGGCGAACGAACTCGTCGACCGGCGCAACGTCCTCGCGCAGGGCGTCGCCCGCCTCTCTGGGGCCGTGGGCACGATCGAGCGGGACGGGACGATGACGGTGCGGCTCGACGGCAACGCGCTCGTCTCCGGAGCCGACGCGCGGCGCCTGACCCTCGACGGCCCCCCCTCGATCGAGGCGGGCGCACCGACGACCGCCCGCTGGGAGGGCGGTTCGGCCGTCGCGGTGTCCAGCGGCGAGCTGGGAGGCCTGCTCTCGGTGCTCGCACCCGCGGACGAGGGCGGCGTGCTGTCGGGGCTTGCGCAGTCGCACAACGCCCTGGCGACGGCGCTCGCCGATGCCGTCAACGCCCAGCACCGGCAGGGGACGACCGCCGCCGGCGCACCCGGCGGAGACTTCTTCTCGCTCGCGGCGGGCGCTCCCGCCGGGCTCGGCCTGACCGTCGTCCCCACCGGTCGCAGCGACCTGGCGCTCGCCGCCCCCGGGGCCGGAGCCCTCGACGGCGGCAACGCCGTCGCGATGGCCGCCATCGGGGAGCGCGCGGACGGACCCGACGCCTTGTGGACCGATGTGGTCTCGCGCCTGGCGGTCTCCACGGCCGCCGACGTCGGCCGCGCGAGCAGGGCGGAGACCGGCGCGGTGGCGGCCGTCGCGGCCCAGCAGTCGGTCGCCGGCGTCGACACCGACGAGGAGACGGTCAACCTGCTGATGTACCAGACGGCGTATCAGGCCGCCGCCCGCGTCATGACCGCCGTCGACGAAGCCCTCGACGTGCTCATCAACCGCACCGGCCTCGTCGGCCGCTGACCCCAGGAGCAGCATGATCACCCGAGTGACGTCGCAGGCGATGACGCAGACCGCGCTGCGCAACCTCCAGAACGGTCTCGGCGACCTCGCCCGGCTGCAGGCTCAGGCGACGTCGCAACGTGCGTTCGCCGCTCCGTCCGACAACCCCGCGGCCGCCGCCGCGACGCTCGACCTGCACGCGGCGCAGCGCCGCACCGACCAGTACGCGCGCAACATCAACGACGGGCTCGCGTGGGTGACGACGGTGGACAACGCCATCGCGGCATCCACCTCGCTCCTGGGGCGCGTGCGCGACCTGACGCTGCAGGGCGCCAACACGGGAGCGATGGATGCGACCTCGCGAGAGGCGATCGCCGTCGAGCTCGAAGGGCTGCGCAGCGAGCTGCTCTCCCAGGCCAACACGACCGTGCTCGGCCGGTCGGTCTTCGCCGGCACCTCCGACCGCCCGGCGTTCTCGGCGGACTATTCCTTCACCGGCGTCGCCGGTGCCGAGGTGCACCGCCGGGTCTCGGACGGGCAGACCGTGCGCGTCGACGCGGACGGCGCAGAGGTCTTCGGGCAGGGAGCGGGGTCGGTCTTCGCTCTCGTGGATGCCATCGTCGGCGACCTGCGCTCGGGCGTCAACGTGGGTTCGCGCCTCGGCCAGATCGACACGAGGCTCGACACTATGCTCGGGGTGCAGGGCGCGGTGGGCGCCCGGCAGTCGCAGATCGAGCGGGCCAAGGAGGCCACATTGGATGCCACGGTCTCGCTCGAGGCGCGGCGCGCAGCGGTGGAGGACGTCGACACCGTCGAGGTGCTCGTCAAGCTCCGCGCGCAGGAGCTCGTCTACCAGTCCGCGCTCGCCGTGACCGGCCGCGTCCTGCAGCCGACGCTGATGGAGTTCCTCCGATGAGCGCTGCCGTCCGCTTCGTCGCGCCCCCGCCGGGCCTCGCGCCGCACACGACGTTCACCCTCGACCCCGTGTCGGGATCGGGCGGGCTCTTCGCGCTGCGCGCGGTGCAGGACCCCGACGTTCGCCTCTTCGTCGTGGACCCTGGCGCGGTCGTGCCGGACTACGCGCCGGTGCTCTCCGACAGCCAGGCCACCGGGTTGGGACTGCGGTCGGCCGACGACGCCCAGCTGCTGGTCGTCGCGCACATGACCGATGAGGGCATCGGGGTGAACCTGCTGGCGCCCGTCGTGCTCAATCGGCACACCGGCGATGCCGCGCAGTTCATCCTCGAGGGCCAGGACCTGCCCGTGCGCGCTCTCCTGGCCTGACGCGGTCTACGCCGCGACGAGCGCGGCGCGACGGCCGCGCGTGTGCGGCCGTGCCGAGTTGATCGCCGAGAGGTACCGGCCCTTGTGCCCGGTGCGGATGCCGGTGGCGCTCGGCTTGTTCTCGTAGACGCCGGCGGCCCAGTTGCCCTCGACGAGCACGGGGCCTTCAGGCGTGACGGCGATGTCCCAGCCGACGTACCGCACCTGCGGCACGATGCGCGCGACGCGGTCGACGAAGGCGATCACCTCGTCGAACATCGGCAGCTGGAAGTCGGAGATGCGGATGCCGCTGTCGGGGTGGGTCTCGTAGACCCGGTTGTGGGAGTCGTACCCGGCGCCCGTGGCCCGGCCGGATTCGTCGAGCATGGCGTAGAAGCCGCCGAAGCTGTTCTGGTCGCTGACGGCGCCGCGGCCGAATTTCTGCGCCATCGCGAGGATGTGGGTGGTCTCGCCGTCGAAGAACGCCGTGACCCGCGTGGTGTGGACGGTGCCGGGGCAGAGCGCCGCCAGCTGGTCATGCTGGCCGATGACCTGCTCGACGAGGATCTCGCCGCGAGCGAGCAGTCCGCGGTGAAACGCCGGCCAGTCGTCGACGGCGGCCACGTGGTAGCGGTGCACCCCGCGGCCCTGGTGCCCGAGGGGCTCCTTCGTCACGATCGTGCCGTGGCGCAGGGCGAAGGTGCGGAGGGCCTCGGCGTTGCCCGGCTCGATGACCATCCACTCGCGGTGCAGGTGGGTGGCGAAGGTGCGGTTGAACTGCACCTTGTCGTGGAACACGTGGCGATAGGCCGGATCGTCGAAGGTGAGCGACAGCCGGTTCGAGACCGGATTGGTCATGTAGGTGGCGCGCTCCTCGCGGGTGAGGATCGCGAAGTCGTAGTCGATGTAGTCCTGGAATCCGACGCCGCGGAAGCCCGCCTGCCACAGCATGTCCAGCACGACGGCGGGGGTGCGCCGGCCGTGGCGGGACGCGGCCGCGCGAGCCCGCGTGAGCAGCGAAGTGACGTCGACGCGCAGCACTCGTCCGGCGAGGTAGCTCAAGCGGGGTCCGAGGTGGGGAACGGACGTCATGGTTGCTCCAGTGGGGTCGTGGGTGGTGTCAGCCGGCCCCCTCACGAGGAGGAGCCCCGAGCCACTCGGCGCGGGGCTCCTCCCAGTGATGAGTGCTCAGCGCAGCAGCTGCAGAACGCCCTGCGTGGACTGGTTCGCCTGCGCGAGCATGGCGGTGCCGGCCTGCGACAGGATGTTCGACGCGGTGTACTTGACCATCTCCGACGCCATGTCGGTGTCGGTGATGCGGCTCTTCGCGGCCGACAGGTTCTCGGCCGAGACGGCGAGGCTGTTGATCGTCGACTCGAAGCGGTTCTGCGCCGCACCGAGCTCGGAGCGACCCTTCGACACCGCCGTGATGGCCGTGTCGAGCAGGCCGATGGTGGTCGCTGCGGAGGTGGCGTCCTTCACATCGAAGCCGGCGGCCTCCGTGGCGACACCCGTGCCGAACGTGACGACACCAGTCAGCGCCGTACCGAGGTTGAGCATCTCGACATTGATCTGAGATGCGGCGTCGCCGTCCGAACCGACCTGGAAGGTCAGGCTGGCGGGCCCGGGGGTCGCGCCGGCCTGGAACAGGTTGATGCCGTTGAAGTTGGTCGACTCCGCGATGCGCGACAGCTCCGCGCCCAGCTGGTCGGCCTCGGTCTTGATCGCAAGCCGCGACTCGGCGTTGTTCGAGTCGTTGCCGCCCTGGACGGCGAGGTCGCGCATGCGCTGGAGGATCGAGTGGACCTCCGTCAGGGCGCCTTCCGCGGTCTGGATGACCGAGATGCCGTCCTGTGCGTTGCGCTGGGCGACGTTGAGGCCGTTGACCTGGGACTTCAGTCCCTCCGAGATCGCGAGGCCGGCGGCGTCGTCCGCGGCACGGTTGATGCGCAGACCGCTCGAGAGCTTCTCGAGCGACTTCGAGAGGTCGTTCTGCGTGCTGGACAGGTTGCGGTAGGCGTTGAGCGCCGACACGTTGGTGGTGATCTGCATTCCCATGGTGTTCCTCCGTGAGTGGGGATGTTGCGAAGCCCGTCGTGGGCTCCGGAGTCCATCCGTGGACTCCTGCACTGCGCTATCGACCGCGGCAACGCCTCGGTTAGATGCAGAGGGTTCTCCGGCCAAGTTGAGAACGATTATCAGTAGCCCGTACACTGGGTACATGACGACCCGCAAGACGCTTCCTGCAGCCGCGCTCGGTGCGGCATCCGTCCTCCTTCTCGCCGGCTGCTCCGGCACCGCCACCGATGGCGCGGCGACGGACGACGGCGCGCTGCAGGTGGTCGCGTCGACGAGCGTGTACGGGCAGATCGTTGAGGAGATCGGCGGGGATGCCGTCGAGGTCACCTCGATCGTGTCGTCGGCGTCGCAGGACCCGCACGCATACGAGGCGAGCGCCCGGGATCAGCTGGCGATCCAGCGCGCCGACCTCATCATCGAGAACGGCGGGGGATACGACCCCTTCGTCGACGCGCTGATCGACGCGAGCGGGGTGGACGTCCCCGTCGTGACTGCGGTGCAGCACTCGGCCGACTGGCCGGGCGGCGACGGGCACGACGCCGAGGCCACGGACGCGCAAGAGCACGGCGATCACGACCACGTCGAGGGCTTCAACGAGCACGTCTGGTACGACCCTCACACCATGGAGCACGTCGCCGAGGACATCGCCGCCGCGCTCACCGAGCTGCGTCCGGATGACGCGGCGATCTTCGAAGAGAACCTGGCCGACTTCTCCGGGCAGATCGCCCGGCTCCAGCTCGAGCTCTCCGACCTCGCGGTCATGCACGAGGGCGAAGGGGCGTTCGTGACAGAACCGGCTCCTGTCTACCTCGCGCTCGCCGCCGGGCTGGTCGACCTCACGCCGCCGGCATTCAGCGAGGCGGTCGAAGAGGGGCAAGACGTGCCGCCCGCCACCCTGCTCGCTGCCCTCGACGTCATCGCCTCGGGCG
>NZ_JANJFJ010000158.1:0-9881 GCF_024626565.1 Microbacterium sp. zg.Y909 | reverse complement strand
GGCGCCAGCTGCCGTTCTTCGTCTGGCTGATCGCGCTGTGGATGCTGCTGTGGGGCCAGTTCACCGTGCTCGCACTGGTCAGCGGCGTCGTGGTGGCGATCTTCGTCACCCGCGTGTTCCGGCTTCCGCCGGTGGAGCTCTCGGGCCGGATGAACCTCTGGTGGGGCCTCGTCTTCGTCGTCACGTTCTTCGGCGCGGTCGTCCGCGGTTCGCTGCTGGTGGCGTGGCAGGTGCTCAACCCCACGCGGTATCCGGGCACGGCCATCGTCGCCGTGCCGCTGCGCACCGACGACGACCTCATCATGACGCACGTGGGGGTCACCGCGTCGCTCATCCCCGGGTCCCTCGTCGTCGAGGCTGATCGCGACCGGCGCATCCTCTATCTGCACGTCATCGGGGTCTCGAGCGACGAGGATGTGCGCATGCAGCGACGGGCGATCCAGGGCTGGGAGGCGCGGATCGTGCGCGCGGTGGGATCGCGGGCCCAGCTGGAGAAGATCCAGGCGGCGGGCGTGGAGACGCCTCGTCAGGGGGGTGCACCGCTGTGAACATGCTGCTGATCGCCATCTACGTCATCTTCGCCGTGTCGGGCCTGCTGACGGTGTGGCGCATCATCAAGGGTCCGTCGATCCTCGACCGCGCCGTGGCATCCGACGTTCTTCTCACCCTCGTGATGTGCCTGCTCGGGGCGGACATGGCCATCAACCACCACACGCGCACGCTGCCGGTGCTGCTGATCATCGCCGCCGTCGGTGTGTTCGGCTCGATCTCGATCGCGCGCTTCGTCGCGAGAAGGGACACCACCGAGCAATGAACGCCGTACTCGACATCGTCTCCGTCGTCCTCATCCTGCTGGGGGCGGTGCTGTGCCTCACGGCCGCGATCGGTCTGCTGCGCTTCCACGACGTGCCCAGCCGGCTGCACGCCGCGACCAAGCCGCAGGTGCTGGGGCTCATCCTCATCTGTCTTGCGGTGGCGCTGTCGGCGCGGTCGTGGGCGGTGGTGGCGTTCCTCTTCGCGATCGTGCTCGTGCAGCTGGCCACCGCGCCGCTGTCGGCGCACATGGTGGGCCGCGCCGCTTACCGCAACGGCACGATCGACGAGCGTTCCCTGTTCGTCGACGAGCTGGCCCAGTCCCGCGAGACTCCGCCCGCCGCCGGCGGCTGACGCTCGCGAGACTGGCCCAGTCCCGCGAGACCCCGCCCGCCGCCGGCGGCTGACGCTCGCGAGTGAGTATTCGCGTCGCCGAGTGAGTATTCCCGCTCTCAGGCGTCGTGCAGGCGAGACAGCACGCCGATGACCTGGCGGTGCCACTCCCGCGCCGCCGGCAGCGCCCCGGTGTAGATCGCCGCGTCATGCGACACACCCTGGTATCGCACCGCCGTCGCCGCGACGCCGTCGGCGCGCAGCCGCGCCGCGTACTCGGCGCCGTCCCGCCGCAGCGGATCGTACTCCGCGGTGAGGATCACAGCCTCCGGCAGACCCGCATGCGACGCCGCGCGCATCGGCGAAGCCAGTTCGCTGTGCCCGTCGGCCCTACGCGGAAGGTACGTCCCGGCGATCGACCGAAGCTCCCGCATCGCGAGGAAGCTCGGGATGCCGAGCGCGCGCGTCGCCGCCAGGTCGATGTGCCCGCCGGTGAGATCGGTCACCGGCACTTCCAGCAGCTGCAGGCGGATCGGCAGGCCCGCCCGGTTGCGGTTCGCCAGGGTCAGTGCCGCCGCGATGCACCCCCCGGCCGAAGTGCCGGCCACCCCGAGTCGCTCGCGGTCGACGCCGAGCGACGCGGCGTTATCGTGCAGCCACAGCAGCGCCGCGTACGCTTGCTCGACCTGCGTCGGGAAGCGGTGCTCGGGCGCGAGGGCGTAGTCCACCGCGACCATGACGACACCGGCCTCCGCCGCGCGGCGGCGGCACGCGGCATCCGTCGTCGGGTAGTCGATGCCGCCCTGGCGGAAGGCCCCCCCGAAGAACGTCAGCCATGCCGGCAGCGGGTCGGACCCCGCGGCATGCGGGTAGTAAAGGCGCACTCGCACGGGGGGATGGCCGGCCACCGGCACCTGGTGGTCGACGATACGCAGGTCGGGGCCGGCAGTGCCCACCGTCGCCAGTTCGGTGCGGTCCCACGCGAGGGCGGCGCGCCGGTGCTTCGCCCGCGCCCGGGCGCGGGCCCGGGCACGGTCCTGCTGTGGGGTGCTGACGGGGCGCTCGGATGTCGCCGGAGCGGCGGCCCGACTCTCGCCGCTGTCGGCGCCGCCGTGGGTGTCGGCCGCCGGACTGGACGCGCCCACTGCAGCGCGCCCGCCGGACCTTCGCGCCGCGCGCGCCGTGCCGGACACTCGCACCATCGCGGTGCCGGTGGCCTCGGCGGCTCCCGCGCCGCCGAACACGCCCAGCCAGCCCGCGATCCGGGCGCGGACCGCGTCGACGTTGCGCTGGATCAGGTACCGGCGGTGCACCCGAAGGCGCTCGGCGAAGAACGGGTCAAGGGGCATCGCGGTTTCCTCCCGGACGGGGGTTTGATTCTAAGAGTGTTCTGTGCGCTCGCAACGCGTGCTGCGGCGCAACACGTCGTGGGCCCGAACGCAACCCCTTCAGCCGTCGCGCCGACCGTGTTGAATGGAGGCATGAGAAGAGATCTCCTGCGCGCGGGGCACGAGGCGGCGCGGCACGCTGATTCCCTTCCCCCTGGGCTCCGCGCGACGGATGCGGAAGCATGACGGCAGCGGCATCCACCGCGCCGGTGCGCGTGAGTGTGGTCGTCCCCGTCTTCACTCCGGGCGCCGGGTTCGATGAACTGATCGCGTCGCTGGACCGGCAGACGCTGAGCGCGCGTCAGTTCGAGGTGCTGCTGTGCGACGACGGCTCGGGCGAGCCCACCGAGGGTCGGCTGGCCGAAGTCGCGCGCCGCCGGCCGAACGTGCGCGTGCTGACCCTGCCGCACAGCGGCTGGCCCGGCACGCCCCGCAACCAGGGCATCGATGCGGCCCGCGGCGAGTACGTGTTCTTCGTCGACCAGGACGACTGGCTCTTCGACGGTGCGCTCAAGGATCTCTGCGACTACGCCGATCGGCATGGCTCGGACGTCATCGTCGGCAAGGAGGTCGGCGTCGGCCGCCGCATTCCGGCCGGCATCTTCCGCCGCGATATCCCGCACGCGCAGCTGGGCGTCGACCCCCTGCTGGAGATGCTGACCCCGCACAAGATGTTCCGCACGTCGTTCCTGCGGCGCAACGGCATCCGCTTTCCCGAGGGCCGGGTGCGGCTGGAAGACCACCTCTTCGTGATGCAGGCGTACTTCGCCGCCGAGACGATCTCGATCCTGTCGAGCCGCCCGTGCTACGCGTGGGTCAAGCACCCCGGCAGCGCCAGCGCCGCGCGCATCGATCCGGACACCTACTTTCCGCACTTGGAACGGGTGCTGGACCTCGTCGATGAGCACACCGAGCCGGGGCCGCTGCGCGACACGCTGCTGCGCCACTGGTACCGGGGCAAGATCCTGGCGCGGCTCGAGGGAAAGCGGATGGTCCGCTACCCCGCGGAGTACCGCAAGCGCTTCCTCGACGTCGTGACTCCGATCGCGCAGCAGCGGTTCGGGCCGGGTGTGGCCGAAGGGCTCACGTTCCCGTTGCGGGTGCGATCGGCCCTGCTGCGCGCCGGGCGACGCGACGATCTCCTGCGGTTCGCCGAGTTCGAGGCGGGCATCGAGTGCCGCGCCGACGTGGCATCCGCCCGCTGGTCGCGCGGGGGACGGCTCGCGCTGACCGTGCGGGTGCGGTTCCTGCGCGACGGGCGGGAAGGGACGGACGCCCTCGCATTCGAGCGGGTTCCGGCGGAGGGGGAGGCCGCGGGGGAGGATGCCGGTGCGGCGGTTGGTTCCGCTGCGGCCACGGAGTCGGGCGCAGACGTTGCGGCGCCGCTCGCAAAGACCGTCACTCTCTGGAAGCCGCCGGAGGAGCTCGGCGCGGACTTCCTTTCGGCGCACGTTCGCGACGCGTCACGCGATCTCCGTCTCGATCGCGTGGAGCTGACCCTGCTCGAGGGCCTTGATCGCACGGAGCGGCGGATCCCCGGGCGCGGTCGCCTCACGAGCGGTCGCGCTCGCGTGCAGCTCGACCCGCTGCGGGTGTTCGCCCGTGACGATGCGTCTCACGGAGGAACCCTCGTCGCGCGCGTCCGCCATGCCGGGTGGACGTTCGAGACGCCGTTGCGGGCCGAGCCGGCGGTGCTGGCCGAGGCGAAGCGATCGCCGCTTCTGGCGGGTCGGGTGTGCGGCATCCGCGCCGGTGAGGACGGTTCCGTGCAGCTGTACCGCATCTGGCCGGGTGGGCGGCTGCGCGATCTGACCGCCCGGGCGGTGCGACACATGCCGCTGGAGCGTGCGCGCAACCTCGCCGCGAAGGTGGTTCGACGAGCCCGCGCCGTCAGACGCTGATCCGGTGCGGTCGCAGCGACCGGAAGATGCACTCGATGGCCTGAATACTCACTCGGCGTCGCGAATACTCACTCGCGAGCGAGGGAAGGGGCCGTGCGGATCCCGAAGGTCTCGCGCAGGGCGGAGCGCGCGGCATACCACCCCGACAGGCCGTGGACTCCGGGCCCCGGGGAGGTCGACGCCCCGCACAGATACACGCCGGGGAGGGGCGTGCGCCACGGATCGGTCGAGAGCACCGGGCGGCGCACCAGCTGGCGCAGGGTCGCGGCCCCCGCGCTGATGTCGCCGTCGATGTAGTTCGGATTCTCTTCGGGCAGCTGCGCCGCGGTGACGCTGCGGCTGTCGAGGATGAGGTCCCGGAAGCCTGGCGCGGCGCGTTCGATGGTCCGGATGATCGCCTCGCGCTGATCCACCGTCGAGCCGGCGGGCACGTGCGTGTAGGTCCAGAGCGTCTGCGCGTCGCCCGGCGCGCGCGTGTCGTCGAGCACCGACGGCTGCGACACCAGCACGTACGGCTCGGCGGCGTGCCGCCCGTGAGAGACCTCGTTCTCGGCCAGGGCGATGTCGCGTCGCGTGCCGCCCAGATGCACCGTTCCCGCCTGCGCCACGCGGGGATCGGCCCAGGGAACCGGACCCGACAGTGCGAAGTCGACCTTGGCGGCGGCATTGCCGTAGCGGAACGCGTGCAGCGCGCGTCGGTAGCGCGGCGGCAGCTCGTCACCTGCCCACCGCAGCAGTGCACGCGGCGTGACGTCCATCACCGTCGCGCGGGCAGCCGGGAGCTCCCGCAGCGACGTCACCTCGTGGTCGGTGATCACTTCGCCGCCGTGGGCGACGATGTCGGCGATCATCGCGTCGACGATCGCCTGGCTGCCGCCACGGGGGATCGGCCAGCCGCCCGCATGCGCGTGGGCCTGCAGCGCCAAGCCCGCCCCCGCGCCCACGAGCGAGGGCTGGTGCACGATGGCGTGCGCCGACACCCCGGTGATCATCGCCGGCGCCGTCTCATCCGAGAATCGTGCGTTCCACAGCGGCGTGCCCTGCTCGGCGGTGCGCAGGGCGAAGAGCGCGGCCGTCAGCGGGTGCTTCGGGATGCCGACCAGATTCGACCCCGTGAACTGCGCGATCTCGAGCGAGCGGGCCGCGAGCGGGGCGAACAGGCGCCGGTACGCCGGTCCGTCGCGGCCGAGTTCGGCGGCGGTCTGGTCGACGTCGCGGTAGGCGATCCCGGCGCGACCGGGCAGAGGGTGGGCGAACGACACCTGCGGCGTCAGCAGCTCGATGCGCCGGCTGAGCTCGAACGCGCGGAAGAACGGCGATGCCACGGCGAGCGGGTGCACGGCCGAGCATCCATCGTGCCGGAACCCCGGCAGGGTGAGCTCCTGGGTGCGCGCGCCGCCCCCCGCCTGCGATGCCCGCTCATACACGCGCACCGCCAGCCCCGCCCGGGCGAGGGTGACGGCGGCGGCCAGGCCGTTGGGTCCCGCGCCGACGACGACGGCGTCGGGCGTGCTCATACGGCTCCGTGCACGGACCGGTCCTCGTGCGCACCGGCATCCGCCTGGCCGGCATCCGCCGCGCGATCGTCGCCCGTCGCGTCACCGGCGGCGTCGCCATCCGGGGCATCGGTCATGCCGGAGGACTTCACCGCCTCGTGTGCCTCGTCCGCCGCGGCGACGTCGTCGCGGGCCTCGCTGCCGGCCTGCGTGTCCGCCGTCTCGGGGATGTGGGGACGCGCCATCTGGCCGCCGTCCTGTCGCTCGAGGCGGCGCCCCTCGGCGAGGAATGCCAGCCGCCGCAGCGTCTCGCGGTTGCGCAGGCGCATCAGCGGCGCCCACACCGCCCGGGGAAGCAGTCGCGCCGGGCCGGTCACGGGCTCTTCGCCGATGCGCACGAGGCATCCATCGCCGTGCTCGCGCACGTCGATCGCCACCACAGCCCGGCCGATGGGTCCGCCTTTGGCGCGCAGGCGCAGGCGTCGCGACGGGGACCATTCGACCACCTCGGTCTCATCGTCGATGAGGATCGGCCAGGCGCCGACCGAGTGGTGGATCTTCGACCCCGGCTCGGGCCATTCCGGTGCGACGGCGCGCATGCGGGAGGCGCCCACCACCCACACGGGATAGAGCCAGCCGTCGGCGAGGACGGCGAAGACATCGTCGGGCGTACAGCGCATCACGCGGGCGTTGCCGGCAGTCATGGGAGCTCCCCTCGTCGGTGCTCCGATCGTAAGCGAGCCCTCCACGGCCCGTCGGGGGGTTGCATCCGGGGGGCGGGTCTGCTGGGCACGCGCGTCGCCGTCCCCCGGGATCAGGATGCCGGGACGAGCACCAGCTCATGCGTCGCCGCGTCGCGCACCGCGTCATCGCTGAATCGCCACGGGGTCATCTCGGCCCGCTGCCACGTCTCGGTCTGGTCGGTGTAGTTCGGGTGGAAGGCGTGCCCGCTCGTACCGGTGAGGTGGTTCCAGCGCGACGCGTCAAGGTCCGAGAGGTCCACGACCATGCGCATCGACGGCACCGTCACGGTCTCGAAACTCCCGCTGCCGAGCACCCAGCCGCTGGCATCCACCACCGACGCTCCGCCGCCGACCGGATACGGGCCCCGGTTGAACAGCCACTCGATCGGTGCGATGCCCGAAGTCCCGAAGGTCTCGTTGGTCAACGTGAGCGCGTGCAGGTCGCCCCACTCCCATTGCGCGGGGTCATCGCCCTGCAGCTCCGACAGGCGTTCGGCGGCGTCCTGCGCGGTGCGCTCCAGCATGTCGCGCTGGCCGTCGACGCCCAGGCCCGGATTGGTCCACCAGGGGTCGGACGGATCCTCCAGCAGTCGGTCCACGACGAGGAACATCCGCGATTGGCTGCCCGCCGGCACCTCTGTGTCGCGCTCCTCGACGAAGATGTTCGCGACCAGTTCGTCCCAGAGCACGTTGGCGTACGCCGCGGCGGGGGATTCGGCGGAGTTCTGCGTGTCCCAGTCCTGCAGCAGCGCGAGGGCGGCATCCGTCTGCTCATCGCCGGTCTGCAGGTCGGCGTAGGCGGCGGCGAGGCGCTTGCCCATCCAGAATTGGGCGTCGGCCTGGATGTCACGCATGTCGTCGGCGGTCAGCGGACCGGCGGCGGCTTTCTGCTCGATGAGCTCGGTGATGCGTGCCGCCCGCCACCCGTAGTCCCAGTCCCCGGTGAGGTAGTAGGGGTACTCCTCGTCGACGACGGCGTTGTTGGCCGTGACGATGTATCCCTCGTCGGGGTTGTAGACCACGGGGAGCTCGTCGAACGGGATCATGCCCTGCCAGTCGTAGGCCGAGTCCCAGCCGGGCTGGGGGAGTGACCCGTCACCGGCGCCGCGGATGGGCAGGCGCCCGGGCGTCTGGTACCCGATGTTGCCCTCCCGGTCGGCGTAGACCAGGTTCTGCGCGGGCACGTCGAACAGCGCCGCCGCCTGTCGGAACTCGGCGAAGTCGGTCGCGCGGTCAAGGGCGAAGATGGATGCCGCGGTGGACCCCGGTTCCAGCGCCGTCCACCGCAGGCTGACGGCGTACTCGGTCTCTCCGGTGGGCGCGTCCACCGCCCCGGCCTCGGTCGCCGGGTCGTCGGCGATGGCCGTGAACTCCCCGGTCAGTCCCGAGACGATGGGTCCGTGGACGGTGGAGCGGATCTCGAGGGTCACGGGGTCGCCGCCCGCCACCTCGACGGTCTCGGTGCGCGTCTGAAGCGGCACCAGCGCGCCGTCCCGCCAGTACTGGTCGCCCTCCACCCGCTCCACGTACAGGTCGGTGACGTCGCTGGTGAGGTTGGTGAAGCCCCACGCGATGTCGCGGTTGTGCCCGATGATGACCCCGGGGACGCCCGAGAACCCGAATCCGGAGACATCGAAGGGACACTCCGCCGACACGTCGCGGCACCGCAGATGACTCTGGTGCCAGACGCTCGGAAGCGAGGCGCCCAGATGCGGGTCGTTGGCCAGCAGTGGCATGCCCGATTCGGTCAGGTCGCCGGAGACCACCCACGAGTTCGAGCCGATGCCTTCTCCGGCGTCGCCGAGCAGCAGCGCCGCGGCCTCGATGACCCCGTCGACTTCGACCCAGTCGATCGACGCCGTCGCGGCATCCGCTTCGGCATCCGCTTCGGCATCCGCCGCAGCAGAGGGCGCGTCGGGCGTGATCGTCGGGACGATGACCGGGTTGCGCTCGAACGGGTACGTGGGGAACAGTGCCGACACCTCGTCGGAGGAGTGATCGCGCGCCATGAGCGCGCGGTCGGTCTCGACCTCGATGTTGCTGCGCAGGTCCCACGCCATCGCCTTCAGCCATGCGATGGAGTCCACCGCCGTCCAGGGCTCGATGCGGTAGTCGGCGTTCTGCAGTCCCAGCACGGCGTACTCGAACGATGCCGCGGCGCCGTCGTGGTCGGCGAGGTAGGCGTTCACGCCGTCGGCGTAGGCCTCGTAGTAGTCGCGCGTCGTGTCATCGAGGGCGGTCAGCTCCTGCTCGGCGATCTCGTGCCAGCCGAGGGTGCGCAGGAACAGGTCGGTCTGCAGCTGGCTCTCGCCGAACAGCTCCGACAGGCGCCCGGCGGTCAGGTGGCGGCGGAAGTCCATCTCCCAGAAGCGGTCCTGCGCGTGCACGTAGCCCTGTGCGAAGAAGAGGTCGCCCGGTGCGTCGGCGACGATGGTGGGCACTCCCAGCTCGTCGCGCAGCACCTGCACCTCACCGTCCAGGCCCGCGACGGCGACAGTGCCCTCCAGCTGCGGGAACGAGCGCTGAATCGTCCACACCACGGTGCCCGCGGCGATGAGGGCGACCACCACGATCGCGGCGACCACGCCGAACAGCCATCTGCCGACGGTGCGGCTCACCGAGCGGTGTGTCCGCCCGCCCGCAGCTTCGGCTTCGGCCGCGCGCAGGCCGTACGGATCGTCATCGGTCGTCGTGGCACCGCGAGTCGTCATCGAGCATCCTCAGTCCTGCCGTGGATCCCCTTCGAACACGGCGCCTCCGAATGCTATCCCGACTCGGCGCGCGTCCCGCTCCACCGGTTGCGGCCGGGGGAGCGGGGGTGGCTCAGTCGGCGCCGAAGTCGAAGGATGCCGACTCCGACGCCTCGTCGACGGCCTCTGCCAGACCTTCCCGCTCGGCCGAGTAGCGGTCGGCGTGCTCGGTGATCTCGTCCGCACCACCGCGCTCGAGCTTTCCGACCAGTTCGCCGGTGGCGCCGCCGATGAGACCCATGCTGGCGTACTGCTCGAGTCGCGAGCGCGAGTCGGCGATGTCGAGGTTGCGCATCGTGAGCTGGCCGATGCGGTCCGTGGGGCCGAACGCGGCGTCGCCGACGCGCTCCATCGACAGTTTCTCGGGGTGGTAGGACATCGCCGAGCCTGTGGTGTCGAGCACGGTGTAGTCCTCGCCGCGGCGCAGGCGCAGGGTGACCGAGCCGCTGATGGCGGA
>NZ_JANJFJ010000157.1:0-8754 GCF_024626565.1 Microbacterium sp. zg.Y909 | reverse complement strand
GATGTGCGGGCCGGCCGCAGGCCGACCCGCACATCCGAACATCGGCCGAATTACTCGGCGCTGCTCCAAGCGTACGCGTTCCAGGAGATACCACTCTGCGTGGTGGTCCGCTCAACGCCATCAATGGTAGCGCTCGCCGCGTCGACGCCCGGGTGGGCGAAGACCGGGATGCCGAACAGGTCAGCCCACAGCAGCTCCTCGATCACCTTGGTCTGCTCCAGGTGCACCTCGGGGTCAAGGCTGTTCTTCAGCGTCGCCCAAGCGGCGTCGACCTCGGGGTTGGAGTAGCCACCGTAGTTCTGCGGCTTGCCCGTGGCGTAGATGTTCTCGCCAGAGGCGATCTGGCCGGAGCCGGCCCAAGCGAACAGCGCCACCTCGTAGTCACCGCGCTCCTGCGTGCCGCCCGGGGCGAAGAAGTCCTCGTTGCCCGCGTCGACGATGTTGAAGCCCGCCTGGTCGCACGACGACTTGATCAGAGCGACCTGGTCGGCACGGCGCGGGTTGGGAGCGGAGTATCCGATGCGGACCTCAGCGCCCTCGGCACCCTGCTCGGCGACGATGCGCGCTGCCTCTTCGATGTTCGGCTCGTCGTACTCGCCGTTGTAGGACGCCTCGAGGACCTCTTCGTAGCTGTCCTGGAAGGGGAACACCTCGCGGGCGTTCAGCACGACCGCCGCGGGGTCGATCGGCTTGATCAGGTTGTCGACGATCTGCTGGCGCGGCACGCACATGGCGAAGGCCTGACGCAGCTCCAGGTTGTCGGCGAACAGCGAGCCATCGATGAAGTTGAAGTCGAGGTGCTCCCACGTCAGCGAGGGGCCGGAGAGGATGTTGACCGCGTCGCCGAGCTCTTCGAGCTGTGCGAGCGTGTCGACGGTCGGCTGCGGCGCGATGACGTCGAGGTCACCGTTGTCGAGGGCCTGGACCATGGCGTCCTGGCCGACGAAGCGGAAGACGATCTCGGCGTTCTGCGGCGCCAGCTTCTCGCCGTAGTACTCCTCGTTCGCCACGAGGGTGACGGACTGCCCGGCATCCCACGAGCTGAGCTTGTACGGACCCGAGGAAGGCACGAGCGCCTCTTCGGGCAGCTCGCCCGGGTTGGTGAACCAACCCGTGTTCCAGAACTCGGCGGCGGGCTCGAGGGCGGCGGCGTCGCCGTCGAGGATCGCCTGGGCGAGCTCTTCGGTCTCCATGCCGGCCTGCTCCGCGACGATGTGCGCGGGGTCGAGCATCCAGGTCTGGATCTTCCAGTCCGGGTTCTTCACGGCGAACTCGACCGTGAACTCCTTGCCGTCGAGCTCGCCCTGCGGGCCCTCGGGCACCTCGTCGCCCATGTCCTGCGAAACCGAGTTGAACAGCGGGCCGTCGGCACCGGTGAGGTTCGCGTTCTGCACGCCCCACGCCAGCACGGCGTCGGCGACGGTGATCGGGGTGCCGTCAGACCAGACGGCGTCCTCCGAGATGGTGTACTCGACCGTCAGCGGGTCCTCCGACACCAGCTCGTACGAGCCCAGGTCGGTGTTGTCCTGGATCGAGCCGTCCGGAGCGAAGTACGTGAAGCCGGCCTTCAGCTGGTCGGCGATCGACGAGTTGTACGTGCTGTACGTCTCGGGCGTGAAGCCGTTGTAGCTGATGAAGTCGTTCGGTCCCACGGAAACGGCGATCGACGCGGACCCCGTGGGCTCGTTGGTGTCACCGCTGCCGTCGTCACTGGGCGGTGCGCAGGCGGTGAGCGCCAGGGCTGTGACGCCGATGGCGGCCCCGGCGATAAGGGTTCGACGTGAACGCATTTGGTCTCCTACATTGGTGCGGGCAATGGCACTCGCGGCCTGCTTCGACTGACCTACATCGCTCGGGCTGCGAATACCGAAACTATAGGTGAACGTCACGTGGCCGATCGGCGCGGGCCGCAAATAGTTACAAACCGTTAACCCAGACGCGGGCTCAGGCGCGGCTCCCGCCGACCATGAGGGCGAGCAGTGCCCACGCGATCACAGCGGCCAGCGACAGCACGACGGGCAGGTTCCACCCCCGCTTCACCGGCCCTGTGGCGTGCCCGCGGTCGACGGCATCCTCCCAATCACGTCGGATGAGCTCGGTGTCCGAGCGGGCGGGGCCTCCCTGCTCGGCATCCGCGCCTCCACCGCGCCGTGGGCGGGGTGGCCTGAGGGCTGGGCCGCCGAAGGCCACCACCTTCGAGCCGTCGTCGAGCTGCAGCGTCAACTGCCATCGGGTCGTGATGTCACGCACCCGCGCCCAGGGCACCTCGGCGCGCCGTAAGGGGTTCACCACCGTGATGCCCTGCGCATCCGTGTGCACCGTCGGGGCGAACAGCGCAGCGAAGATGATCCAGTCCACCAGCAGGATCCCCGGTGCCAGCACCAGCATCTGCCCGAACCCGGCGCGCAGGACGGCATCGCCCAGCAGGAACACCGTCATAGCGCCCGCGGCGATCAAGGCGACCGTCCCCGAGCCCGATCGATAGACGCGGTGACCCGCTCCTGCCGCCTGACTCATGTCTCGCTGTCTACGACGCCGGCACCCAGCGTCATGGACGCGCCGGGGATGGCTTGCAGCAGACGCCGGGTGTACTCCTCGGCGGGGTTGGCGAAGATCTCGTCGACCGTGCCCTGTTCGACGATCTTGCCGCGCTCCATGACGCAGACGAAGTCGGCGACCACCCGCACCACCGCGAGGTCGTGCGTGATGAACAGGTAGGTGAGCCCTAGCTCGGACTGCAGGTCGGCCAGCAGCTGCAGGATCTGGTCCTGCACCAGCACGTCCAGAGCAGACACGGCTTCGTCCAGCACGACGATGTCGGGCTTCAGCGCCAGCGCGCGCGCGATGGCGACACGCTGTCGCTGCCCTCCGGAGAGCTCGTTCGGGTACCGGGATGCCAGCTCCTGCGGCAGCGAGACCTGGTCCAGCAGCTCGGCCACCCGGGCGCGGCGGGACTTCGCGTCGCCGACGTGGTGCACGTCCAGCGGCTCGGCGATCGCGCCGCCGATGCTGCGCAGCGGATCAAGCGACCCGTACGGGTCCTGGAAGACCGGCTGCATGCGTCGCCGCAGCGCGAACGACCTGCGGCCCGACAGCTTCGCGATGTCCTCGTCATCGATGAGGATGGTGCCGGACGTCGGCTTCTCGAGATCGAGCACCATCTTCGCGATCGTCGACTTGCCCGACCCGGACTCCCCCACCAGCGCCAGCGTGCGGCCGCGCGGAATCTCGAACGAGACGTCGTCGACCGCGCGGAATCGCTCGCTGCGGAACGATCCCTGCCGGATCTTGTACTCCTTCACGAGGTTCTGCACCACGACGGTCGGCGCCGCCGTGGCCAGGTCCGACTCGTGCTGGATGCCGCGGTCCTCGGCCCGCGCCTGGATGCGCTGCGATGCCAGGCTCGGCGCCGCGGCGACGAGTCGCTGGGTGTACGGGTGCTGCGGGTTCTGAAGGATCTCGCGGCTGGGCCCGGACTCGACGATCTCACCCTGGTTCATCACGACGATCGTGTCGGCGCGCTCTGCGGCGAGCCCCAGGTCGTGGGTGATGAGGAGCACCGACGTGCCCTTCTCCGCTGCGAGCGACGCCATGTGGTCGAGGATGACCCGCTGCACGGTCACATCGAGGGCCGAGGTCGGCTCGTCGGCGATGAGCAGCTTCGGGTCTGCGGCGAGACCGATGCCGATGAGGGCGCGCTGGCGCATACCACCGGAGAACTGGTGGGGGAATTGGTGCAGCCGGCGTTCGGCATCCGCCAGCCCCGCCTGCTGCAGCACCTCGATCGCGCGTCGCTCGACCTCCTTGCGGCCGGTCGCGATGCCGTTGGCGCGGATGGCCTCCTTGACCTGGAAGCCGATGCTCCACACCGGGTTGAGGTTGGACATCGGGTCCTGCGGCACGTAGCCGATCTCGCGCCCGCGGACGCGCTCCATCTGCGAGAGGGACAGCGAGGTGAGGTCGCGGCCTTCGAGCGTGATGGAGCCGCCGGTGACGTGGCCGGTACCGGGGAGCAGGTTCACGATCGCCGACGCGGTCGTGGACTTGCCCGACCCGGACTCCCCCACGATGGCGACGGTCTCGCCAGGGTGGATGTCGAGGTCGATACCGTGGAGCACCTCGCGGGAGGTCTTGCCGGCGTCGAATGCGACGGTGAGGTTGCGGATGGACAGGAGCGGGGTGAGGCTCTGCGTGGTCATCGGCGTGCCCTCGCTTTCGGGTCCAGAGCGTCTCGCAGGAGCTCGCCCAGGATGATGAACGCGAGGACCGTGACGGTCAGCGCGATGGACGGGTAGATGAGCGCCATCGGCGCGACGCGCAGCGACGACTGCGCCTGGCTGATGTCCAGCCCCCACGACATGGTGTCGCTGCCGAGACCGACGCCCAGGAACGAGAGGGTGGCCTCCGCGGAGATCGCGGCACCCAGCGTGATGGTGGCCACGACGATGACGGGCGCGAGGGCGTTGGGGAGCACATGCACGAGGAGCGTGCGGAACCGCGAGAGGCCGATGGCGCGCGATGCGGTCACGAAGTCCGCCTGGCGCACCCGCAGCACCTCGGAGCGGATGACGCGCGCGGTCGACGCCCACGCGAATCCGCCGATGGCGAAGGCGAGCACGAGCGGCGTGCGGTTCTGCGAGAAGACGCTCATCACGACGATGGCCGCGAGGATGTACGGGATCGCGAAGAAGATGTCGCCGACGCGGGAGAGCACCGAGTCGAGCCAGCCGCCGTAGAACCCGGCCAGCGCGCCCATGACGACCCCGAGGACGGTGCTGATCAGAGTGGCGAGCAGGCCGACGACGAGCGACGTGCGCGCGCCCCACACGATGCGGGCCCAGATGTCGCAGCCCTGGAAGGTGAAGCCCAGTGGATGCCCGGAGGTCGGACCTGCGTTGCTGCTGGCCAGGAAGCACTGGGAGTTTGGCGGCACCGGCGTGAACAGCGAGGGCCACGCCGCCATCAGCACGACCACGAGCACGAGCAGCGCGGTCACCCAGAACGTGGGGCGGTGGCGGATGTCGCGCCAGGCGTCTCGCCAGAGATTGCTGGGCTTGGCCGCGACGCGGACGGCGTCGACGCTGATCGTCGTCGTCTTGACGGGGGCGACGTAGTGCGCCGTGGGAAAGCGATCACTGGGCATAGCGGATCCTCGGGTCGAGCAGGCCGTACAACAGGTCGATGACCAGGTTGACCAGGACGTAGACGATGACGAACACGGTCACGAACGAGACGACGGTGGGCCCCTCCTGGCGGCGGACCGCCTCGAAGAGCACGTTGCCGACGCCGGGGACGTTGAAGATGCCCTCGGTGACGGTGGCGCCCACCAGCAGCACGCCGAAGTTGGTGGCGGTGTTCGTGATGACCGGAATGAGCGAGTTGCGCAGCACATGCACGGGGATGACGCGACGCCGCGACAGTCCCTTGCTGTAGGCCGTGCGCACCCAGTCCTGGTTGAGCGTGTCGATGACCGACGCGCGGGTCAGACGCATGCTGGTGGCGTAGAGGCTGAGACCGAGCACGATGGCCGGCAGCCAGAGGTCCATCCACCCGTTCTGACCACCGACGGTCGGTCGGAACCACCCCAGCTGGATGGCCAGGAAGTACTGCGCGAGGAAGGCCAGCACGAAGACCGGCACCGCGACGAAGACGAGGGCGATCACGAGCGACGCGTTGTCGAAGAACTTGCCCTTCCGAAGCCCCGAGACCGTGCCGATGATGATCGCGAGCACCAGTTCGATCGCGATGGCCAGCGCCGCCAGTCGGATCGTCACCGGGAAGGTACGGGCGAGCACCTCGCTCACCGGCTGACCCGAGAAGCTGACTCCGAAGTCGCCCTGGAAGACGCCGGTGATGTAGTAGAAGTACTGCACGATGAACGGGTCGTTCAGGTGGTACTGCTCGCGGATCGTCTCGAGCAGCGCGGGGTTGGGCGTGCGGTCGCCGAAGAGGGCGAGGATCGGGTCGCCGGGCATGGCGAACACCATGAAGTAGATGAGCAGGGTGGCTCCGAAGAAGACCGGGATCACCTGCAGCACGCGTCTGACGATGTAACCGAGCACGTACGCTCTCCCTCTCGGGTCGGGGCGCCGGGTCGTCGCAGATGACGGCGAAGGGCTACCGCGTGGGGCCGACGCGCAGGGGGTCGCATGCGCCCGGCCGGGGAAACAGCCCGCGAGGCGGTGACATGGTCGTCACCGCCCCGCGGATGAGATCACCCGAGGTTACTCGGACTTCGTGATCAGGTGGAAAAGCGGCACCGAGTTCCAGCCGAACTCGACGTTGTCGACGTTCTCGGAGTATCCGCCGGTCACGTTGGCGTACCACAGCGGCACGGCGGGAAGGTCCTCGAGCAGCACGCTCTGGGCCTGCGAGAACAGGCTGTTCGCCTCTTCCTGCTCGGTCGCCGAGATGCCCGCGGCGAGCAGCTCGTCGAACTCCGCGCTGGAGTAGTCGCCGTCGTTCGAGCCGGCGTTGGTGGCGTACAGCGGTCCCAGGAAGTTGTACAGACCCGGGTAGTCCGCCTGCCAGCCGGAACGGAACGCCGTCGTGATCGTGCGGTTGTTCACGAGCTCACGAAGCTCCGCGAAGGTCGCGTACGGAGCACCCGATGCCTCGATACCCAGCGTGTTCTTCAGGGAGTTGGACACTGCGTCGACCCACTGATCGTGTCCGCCATCGGCGTTGTAACCGATCTGGAAGGAGCCCTCCCACGGCGAGATCGCGTCGGCATCGGCCCACAGCTCCACCGCACGCTCGGGGTTGAACTCGAGCACCTCGGCGCCCTCGAGCGAGTCCGACCAGCCGTCGATGACGGGAGAGGTGAAGTCGCTCGCCGGGGTGCGGCTGCCCTGGAAGATCGTCTCCGTGATCTCCTCGCGGTTGATCGCCATCGAGATGGCCTGGCGGCGCAGTGCGCCCTCTTCGCCCTCGAAGTGCGCGAGGGTCTGCGGGATCGTGAACGACTGGAAGACGGCGGCAGCCTGGTTGACCGCACGGTCGCCCAGGTCCGACTCGAAGCTGGCCATGGACGACGGCGGGATCGCGTCGATCACGTCGACCTCGTTGCCGAGCAGGTCGGCGTACGCGGCATCCTGCGAGGAGTACATCTTGACGGTCAGCCCGCCGTTCTGCGCCTGACGGACGCCCTGGTAGTCCTCGTTCTTGACGAGGTCGATCTGGACGTCGTGCTGCCAGGCTCCCTCACCGTCGAACATGTAGGGGCCGTTGCCGATCGGGTTCTCGCCGAATGCCTCGATGTCCTCGAAGGCGGCGTCGGGCAGCGGGTAGAACGCCGAGTAGCCCAGGCGCAGCGCGAAGTCGGATGCGGGCTTGTTCAGCGCGATCGTGAAGGTGTAGTCATCGACCATCTCCAGACCGGTGAGCTCCGAGTCCTCATCCCAGCTGAAGCCCTCGATGTCCTCGAAGAAGTAGCTGTTCTGGTGCGCGTTGGAGGCCAGCGCGCCGTAGTTCCACGCCTCGATGAAGTTGTCGGCCGTGACCTCTTCGCCATCGGTGAAGGTCTGACCCTCCTTCAGCTTCACAGTGAGGTTCTGCGGGTCTTCGACCGTGATCTCCTCCGCCATGTCGTTCACGGCGGTGCCGTCGGCCTCGTACGAGACCAGGCCGGCGAAGATCGCGTCGAGGATCATGCCGCCGCCGACCTCGTTGGTCATCGTCGGGATGAGCGGGTTCTCGGGCTCGGTGCTGTTGGTGGTGATGATGGCGGCCGAGGCACCGGCGTCGCCGGTCTCTTCCGCCTCGTCGCCGCCGCCACCGGCGCAGCCGGCGAGGGCGATCGAGCCCACCGTCAGCAGCGCCAGGCCGGCGAAGGCAGTCTTGTTGCGCTTCACGTTTCCTCCTGTGCAGGGATGTTGTGAGTCACGGTCACGCAGAGCGCGGCAGTGGCACACGAGTTGAGGTAACGATATGCATCCGCGCATCCCACACCGCGATTTGGCGCAAAGCGTTACATGCTCTTTACTCAACGGTCCTTCGATGTGGCAATCTGACAACGTGACCGCTCCCAGTGAGTCGTTGCCCGGTGCGGAAGGCACTCCCCGGGCGCGTTTGTGGTGGGAGATCGGGATCGTGTTGTCGATCACGCTCGGTCAGTCCGCCCTGTATTCGGTGCTCACCCTCGTGCGGCGCCTGCTCTCCCCCACCCCGCTGGGACAGCAGCAGACGCAGCTGAACCCGTCGCGCGATGCGGCGGCCGCGTGGGATGCGCTCTACCAGCTGCTCGACATCTTCTTCGACCTGGCGCTGGTGGCCCTCGTCGTCTACCTGCTGTGGGAACCGGGGACGAACGCCCTGCGCCGCATCGGGCTCGACTTCACCCGGTTCGGCGGCGACCTGGCACGCGGCGTGCTGGTCACGGCGGTGATCGGCATCCCGGGGCTGGCGCTCTACGCCGTGGGCCGCCTGCTCGGGTTCTCGGTGGCGGTCGTCGCGTCGCCCCTGGATGCCGCGTGGTGGACGGTGCCGATCCTGCTGTTCGCCGCCGTGCGCGCGGCGCTGCTCGAGGAAGTCATCATGCTGGGGTGGCTGTATGACCGGCTCCGCCGCCTCGGCTGGGGCTGGTGGCCGATCATCGTGTCCTCCGCCGTGCTGCGCGGCGCCTACCACGCCTACCAGGGGGTCGGCGGCATGGTCGGCAACTTCGTGATGGGGATCGTCTTCGGCTGGTGCTACCGCCGGTGGGGCAGGGTGATGCCGCTTGTCGTGGCCCACACGATCCTCGACGTGGTGTCG
>NZ_JANJFJ010000156.1:0-1164 GCF_024626565.1 Microbacterium sp. zg.Y909 | reverse complement strand
TCGTCGGCTACCCGCTGGCCGCCGCGCTCTGGCCCGCGGTCTTCGCGCCCGTGCGCTGACGCGCGCCGTGGGTCGCTGAGACGAATACTGGCGGACGAGACGGCGGGTGCCACCCACGGTCTCGTCCGCCCGTATTCGTCTCACGGTGACCGGGCGGGTCGGCGTGGGCTCCTGCACAGCGGCGGGAACGCAGGAGTTGTCCCGGACGGCGATGGTCCCGACGCATGCCGCAGCCGCATCCCGGGCAGGGTTGCCGGATGCCGATCCTGCTCGCCGGCCCGCGGCCGGCTCCGATCCCGCTCCTGCGCACCGCGGAGGTTCCCCACCCTGAACGCGCCGTCGCCCGCGGCGAGCTCGCGCGCGTCAGACCCGGTGTCTACGTGCCGGCGGAAGCCTGGCGCGACCTCGCTCCCTGGGTCAGATACCTCGCGCGCGTCCACGCGGTGGCGCTCGGCTACCCCGACGCGGTCTTCAGCCACGAGTCCGCCGCCGCCCTCATGGGATTGCCGGTGTTCGGCGATCCGATGGTCGTCCACGTGCTCCAGAATCCGCTCGGCCGCTCGCGCCTGGCATCCGGCATCCGCGTGCACACCCACCGCGGCGAACGCGAGATCCTCGAGGTCGGCGGGCTGCTCGTCACCGGCGTCCTCGACACCGCCGTCGATCTGGCCCGATCACGGCACGGGGCGATCGGACTCTCCGTGGCGGATGCCGCGCTGCGCGCCGACCCCTCGCTGGTGGCCGCCGCCATGTGCGAGGGCAACGAGCAGCGCATCAGCAAGCGCGGGCGCGCCGTCGCGCGGTGGGCGCTGAGCCGGGCGAACCGGCTGGCGGAAACCGCGCTCGAGAGCGTGAGCCGCGCCGTCGTCGAATGGCTCGGCTTCCCCGAACCCGCGCTCCAGGTCTCCTTCCGAACAAGCGACGGCGGCCATGATCGCAGCGACATGGTGTGGGGACCAGCATCGGTGGCCGGCGAATGCGACGGCGGAGTGAAGTACGACGGCCGGTTCGGTCCGGCGCAGGACGTCATCGCCCGCCAACGTGCGCGGGATGCACGACTGCGTCGGCACGTGCGCACCGTCGCCCACTGGGGGTGGCACGATGTCGTGCCTGCCGCACCGCTGCGCGACATCCTCATCGGCGCCGGCCTTCGCCCCGATGCCC
>NZ_JANJFJ010000155.1:0-9921 GCF_024626565.1 Microbacterium sp. zg.Y909 | reverse complement strand
TGACGATGTTGACGCCCATCGGCTCGGCCTCGGCGATGCCCTCGACACCGTCCCAGGCCGCGAGCTGATCTTCGTCGACGACGGAGCGGCTGAACGCATTGTCCGCTTTGGTGCCGCCGTCGAAGGCGAAGGCGCTGGCGGGCATGGATTTGAGGCCGGAGACCCCGTCATTGACCAGTCCGGAGGACAGGCCCGACAAGAGCACGACCAGCAGCGAGATGAGGGCGATGACCACGCCCATCAACGCGAAGCGGCCGCGGGCGAATTTCAGTTCGCGCAAGGCAAGGAACATGAAGGTCTTTCTGATCGTGAGTTTGTCGACACTCGTCGACATGATGCCGACAGTATGTCAGTAAAAACTGAGAGAGGCGCTCAGGCAGGGCCGTGGACGCGCCGCGCGCCTGCGCCGCAGACGACGATGCCCGCCGCCGGAGACCGGGGCGGGCATCGCTCGAGCAGCCGGACGGATCCGGCCGGTGATTACTTCCAGACCGTTGCGAGCAGGACGTTCACGACGGTGAGCAGACCGATCGAGGGCAGCACCCACGAGGCGACCTGATCCTTTTTGCGGTTGACCAGCGCGATGACGATGATCGCGATCAGAACGGCGAGCTTGACGCTGATCTTGACGTTGTTGACCTCGTTGCCGAGGGGGTACTGCAGGCCGACGAGCGCGATGCCGGTGACGAGCATGGTCCAAGCGCCGTGCATCATGGCGGGCAGCACGCGGGGCGTGCCGCGACGGGCGGATCCCATCTGGTAGAGCACGCCTCCGAGCAGCGCGGCCACACCGATGATGTGAAGGGCGAGGATGACGTTCTTCAGAATCTCCATACCCCCACCTTACCGACACGGTGTCGGAACACTTACCAGTCGGCGGGGTCAGCTGCGGTCTGCGGCAGACACCGTCTCCCCCGCGTCGTGCGGGGTCACGAGCAGGCGCGAGATGCGCCGCCGGTCGATCTCGGCGACTTGGATCGTGGCCCCGCCGACTTCCACCTTGTCGCCGATGACCGCCAGACGCCCCAGCTGCTCCACCACGAACCCGGCCACCGTGTCCGAGGCGCCCCGCGGCAGGCTGATGCCGGTGGCCTCTTCGAAGTCCTGCAGGTTCAGGCGCCCGTCGACGAGACCCCCGTGGGCGGCGAGCGCCGCCGGTGCCACCTCGGTGTCGTACTCGTCGAAGATCTCCCCCACGACCTCCTCGACGAGGTCCTCGAGGGTGACGATGCCGTCGGTGCCGCCGTACTCGTCCACCACGACGGCGATCTGGTCGTTCTCGGCGCGCATGCCGGTGAGGGTCGGGAGCACCCGTGCCGTGGCCGGCAGGTAGCGGATGGGGCGGACGATGCCGGCGAGCGGCGCTTCAGGGTCGGCCGCGGCCGCCTCGAGGACGTCACGCACGTGCACGAACCCGGTGATGTCGTCGATCGACTGGTCGACGATCGGGTATCGCGAGAACGGCAGGTCGCGCACCCGGCCCGCCGCCGACGAGACGGTGTTGTCGAGGTCCAGCGTGACCACCTCGGGCCGTGGCCGCATGACCTCGCTCAGGTGCCGGTGCCGGATCGACAGCACGTCGTCGAGGATGCGCCGCTCATCTTCGGGGAGCCCTTCGTGGCTCGAGACGATGTCGCGCAGCTCCTCGTCGCTCAGGCCCTCCGCCGTCTTGTTCGGGTCGCCGCCCAGCAGTCGCACCATGGAGTTCGTCGAGACGGACAGCAGCCAGATCACCGGACGCATGAGCCGCGCGAACCCGTTCACGAGCGGGGCGATGCCATAGGCGAACTGCGCGTTGCGCTGAATGGCCAGCCGCTTGGGCACGAGCTCCCCCAGCACCAGCGAGAGGTAGGCGATCACCAGGGTGAGCAGAATGGTCGCGACGAGCGTCGCCGTCGACTGCGACCATCCCCACGAGACGAACAGCGGGGCCAGGGATGGCGCGATCGACGAAGCGCCGAAGGCCGCCGAGGCGAACCCGGCGACCGTCACCCCGATCTGCACGGCGGAGAGGAAGGTGTTCGGGTTGCGTGCCAGCTCGGCGACCTTCTGGCCACGGGGGCCGCGCAGGGCGATGGCGTTGACCTGACTTTCCCGCAACGTGACCAACGCCATCTCGGTGGCGGCGAACACCCCGCCGATCAGCACGAAGACGATGACGAGCGCGATGTTGAGCAGCAGGTCCCCGCTCATCGTCGGGCTCCCCGCGGCCGCGGCATCCGATCAGATGCGTTCATGCCTCCAGCGTATGAAACCGCTCAGCGCACTGCACCGCGCGTGAGCCACCGCTGCAGGGCGGCATAGGCCTCAGCCCGAGGGTCGGCGCTGGAGAGGAAGAGGTCGTGGATGCCGCCGTTGATCCGCTCCACACTGACGCGCTTCCCGATGCGGGTGGCCGCCTTGGCGATGTCGTCGACGACCAGCACCGAGTCGGTGGAGGTCATGTCCTGCGACCACACCATGGGATTGGACGACCGCTCCGCCAGCATCACCAGAGCGGGACACCCGACATCCAGCCCCGCTGACACCCGGCGATGCCCTTCGAGGATCGCCGCGAGCCATCCAGGGTGCGTCGCGAAGCCCCGGTCCGGTCGCCACTGGGCGCGCGGCGGGTCGGCCGGCAGCGACCCCAGCTCGGTCTGCGCACGCGTGTAGAACCCGAGGTCGACCGCCGGGTGGGTGCCGAGCGGATCCACCCGCGCCCGCACTTGGACCAGGGGCGCGATCGCCTGGCGTCCGATCGCGCCCAGCTGTAGCTCCAGCCACGGGCTGTTGAGCACGAGTGCCGATGCGCGACCCGGGTGCCGGGCGGCCCAGAGCGTCAACGTCAACCCGCCGGTGGAGTGCCCCATCAGCACCAGCCGACGACCCGAGGCGGCATTCGGCGCGTGCCCCATCACCGCGAGCGCCGCGCCGATGTCGGCGCCGTATTCGTCGAGGCTGTTGATGTAGCCGGGTGTCTGCCCCTCGCGCAGGCTGCGTCCGTACTTGCGCAGGTCCAGCGCGTGGAACCGGGCCCCCAGGTGATTCCAGAACCGGGCGAGCTCGGTCTGGAAGAAGTAGTCCGACCAGCCGTGCACATAGAGCACGTCGACGTCGCGCAAGGGCTGGGTCATGCGCGCCGTGAGCGACGGGAGGCTCCGGACGAGCGTTGCCACCACCGGACCTTCGTCGTCGTTGCCGAGAGGCAGGGTGAGGCTCTCGAACGGCGCCCCCAGGATGTCGGTGGTCCACTGCTCGGCCATGGGGGTCAGCCTACGATGCTCACGCGCGCGCCGCCGGGCTCGGAGGCACCCGCTCGCCTGTCGCATGTCGTCGCTTCCGGGCACGGGAAACCGCGATCCGCGACAGGCGAAGCGCCCCGAGGGACCCCGCGCCTGCCGCACCGCCCGGCTGAGCGCGCGCTACTCGCCGCGTGAGACCGTGATCATCTCCTCGCGGGAGACGACCTTGATGCGGGCGCGCTCGCGCGCGGCGCCGAGCGCGACCTCGTACTCGTCGAGACGGTGCCAGCCCTCGAGGTCGGTCCACCGCACGCCGCGGGATGCCAGCAGCTCGGGGATCGCCTCTTCCGAGGGGTCCTCGGGCGTCCACCACGAGCCCTGGTCGTTGATGATGTGCCCGACCGTCTCCATGGCATCCGACTTGGTGTGGCCGATGAGGCCGACCGGTCCGCGCTTGATCCAGCCCGTCGCGTAGACGCCGGGGACCCGCTCGTTGGAGTCCTTGTGGATCACCTGGCCCTCCTGGTTCGGGATGACGCCGTGCCGCTTGTCGAACGGCACTCCGGGAAGGGGGGATCCGAAGTATCCGACGGCACGGTAGAGCGCCTGAACGGCCACCTCCCGCAGTTCGCCGGTGCCCTCGACGCCGCCCTGGCCGTCGGGACGGGTGCGCTCGTACACGAAGGCGGTCACGCGGCCCTCGGCATCCGTCTTCACCTCGACGGGTTTTGCCCAGAAGTGCAGGTGCAGCCGGCGCGACGCCTCGCCACCGGCGTTGTTGACCGAGGGTCGCTGGCGCCACGACTGCAGCACCCGGTCGATCACCATGACCTGCTTGTTGCTGGCGACGGCCGCACGGGATGCCTCGTCGTAGTCGAAGTCCTCGTCGTAGACGACCATGTCGACGTCGCGCAGCTCACCGAGCTCACGCAACTCGAGCGGGGTGAACTTCACCTGCGCCGGTCCGCGACGACCGAACACGTGCACGTCGGTGACCGGCGAGGCCTTGAGGCCCTCGTAGACGTTGTCGGGAATCTCGGTGGGAAGCAGATCTTCGGGGTGCTTGACCAGCATGCGCGTGACGTCGAGGGCCACGTTGCCGTTGCCGATGACGGCGATCGACTCGGCCTCCAGCGGCCAGGTGCGGGGCACGTCGGGGTGGCCGTCGAACCAGCTGACGAAGTCAGCGGCGCCGTATGACCCTTCGGCGTCGATGCCGGGGATGTCCAGAGAGGTGTCGCGGATGGCGCCGGTGGCGAAGATCACCGCGTTGTAGTGCCGCTTGAGGTCCTCGAGGGTGATGTCCTCGCCGTACCGCACGTTGCCGAACAGGCGGATGTCACCACGGTCGAGCACCTCGCGCAGCGCGTTGATGATGCCCTTGATGCGCGGGTGGTCAGGGGCGACGCCGTAGCGCACAAGGCCATAAGGCGCGGGAAGCTGCTCGAACAGGTCGATCGACACGTCGAAGCGACGCTCGGCTTTGAGGAGGAGGTCGGCGGCGTAGATGCCTGCCGGCCCGGCGCCGACGATCGCGAGTCGCAGCTTGGTCATGGGTGGTGGTCCTTTCGTGGTCGACGTCGCGGGGGCTCTTGAGAGCCGGGTCCGGCGCCGGTCAGCTGGATCGGTCGGCGACGGCGCGCGCGAACCGGGTGAGCGCTTCGCGCACGGCGCCGTCGGGAAGGGGCTCGAGGGCGGCGATCGCGGCGTCCGACCATTCCCCGGCGAGAGCCTGGGTCGCGGCCGTCGCCTCGTGATCGCGCAACCGCGCGAGGGGCTCGTCGAGGATGGCCGGATCGGCGCCGTCGGCGATGAGCGCGACCCCTTCGTCGATCTCGGCGCGAAGGGCGACGGATGCTGCATCCGTCCGCTGCCCCAGCAGCAGGTACGGCATGGTCGGCACACCGGCGCGCAGGTCGGTGCCGGGAACCTTGCCGGTCTCGTCGGGGTCGGCGGACAGGTCGATGACATCGTCCAGCAGCTGGAACGCAACGCCGGCCTTCTCGCCGAAGGCGACCATCGGCTGCTCGAATTCACGCGGCGCGTTGCCGAAGATGACTCCCGCCTGAGCGGATGCCGCAATCAGCGAGCCGGTCTTGTCGGCGAGCACCTGCAGGTAGAAGGCGACGGGATCATCGGATGCCTGCGGGCCGACGGTTTCGTGCATCTGGCCGAGCACGAGGCGCTCGAAGGTGTCGGCCTGCAGATGGATCGCCTGCTCGCCGAGCCGCGCCATGATCTGGCTGGCCCGGGAGAACAGCAGGTCACCGGTGAGAATGGCGACGTTGTTGCCCCACACTGCGTGGGCGCTCGGCACGCCGCGGCGCACGTCCGCGCCGTCCATGACGTCGTCGTGGTAGAGCGAGCCCAGGTGCGTGAGCTCGAGGGCGGTGGCCGCCGCGATGACCTCGTCGGTGGCTCCGTCGCCCAGCTGCGCGGTCAGCATCGCCAGCATCGGGCGCACGCGCTTGCCGCCTGCCTCGTAGAGGTAGCGGCCCGTGGCATCCGCCAGGGCGTCGGTGGTCTTCAGCTCGGCGGCCATGTTCGCCTCGACACTGTCGAGACCGGCTTCGATCCGCGCGATCAGCTTGCGCGCGCGGGGACCGGCGAACACGCGCTCGGTCAGGCCGAGGCGGCTCGCCAGGCGGGTACCCGGCGTGGAAGGGCTCGCAGTCACGCTATCCAGCCTACCGGGGTCGCGTCGGCCCGAGCTGACTGCTCAGCGACCAGTCAGCGGCTTACGAGCGCGGTGCAAGGCGACGATGCCGAAGGTGAGGTCGCGGTAGGCGACGTCCGCCCACCCCGCCTCGCGCATCCAGGCACTGAGCGTGGGCTGGTCGGGCCAGTCGCGGATCGACTCGTTGAGGTAGTCGTAGGCCGCGGCGTTCGAGCTGACGGCACGGGCGACCACCGGCAGCACCCGGTCGTTGTAGAAGCGGTACAGGCCGGCGAACGCGGGCGAGCGGGGGTGCGAGAACTCGCAGATCACCAGGCGCCCGCCGGGAGCGGTGACCCGCAGCATCTCGGCGAGGGCCTTCTTGGGGTCGTTGACGTTGCGCAGGCCGAACGAGATGGTCACCGCGTCGAACGCGTCGTCTTCGAAGGGCAGAGCCGTGGCATCCGCTTCGACGAACGACAGGTTGGGCGCGGAACCGTGCCGGCGCCGCCCCTCGGCGATCATGCCGGGCGAGAAGTCGGCGGCGACCACTTCGGCGCCGCTCGCGGCGAGCGCGACCGAGCTCGCCCCGGTGCCGGCGGCGAGGTCGAGGATGCGCTGTCCTGGACGCGGGGCGACCGCGCGGGTGGTGGCCACGCGCCACAGCCGGTCGTTGCCCAGGCTCAGCACGGTATTCGTGCGGTCATAGGCGGGAGCGACCTCGTCGAACATGCCGCTCACACGGGCAGGGTCCTTGCCGAGATCGGCGCGCAGAGGTTCGGAGGTCACCCCTCGATCCTACGGCGCGGCGCCGCCGGCCTCGCTGAACTCCGCCAGGCGGGCGAACCAGCGCTCGGCGGTCGCGTCGTCGAAGGGCGCCTCACCGGCACGCACCCGCGCCTCGAGATCGACGGCGACCTGCTCCAGTCGGTCGACGAGATCGAGCGGGTAGCCATAGAACACCCGGTGCTCCTCCCACTCGTCGCGGTCCTCGATGTAGACCTCGGTGCCGACGCGCTTCACGACATCCAGGTCCATGTCGATGCCGACAGGCTCGCCGTCCTGCCAGCCGACGTCCCACGCAATGTCGATGTAGATGCGGGTGCGGTGCGGCGGCGAGTTGCGGGTGAGCACCCAGGTGCCGTCCGGCGGGATCAGCGTGACATCGGGGTACTCGGTGACGATGTCGCGCCCCGGGCGCACGCTGCGGTCGCCGACGCGCTGCCCCACCCAGTCCCCCCACTGGTCGCTCCCGAGGTACACGCACTCGTGCACCCAGTGGGTGCCGCCGTCCCACTTCCGCCAGCGGAACAGCAGCGGTGTACCGGGGGCGGGGCGGTCGGATGCCGCGGAGGTCGCGTCCATCTGGCGAGTCTAGGCTTGAGGGGTGACTTTGACTCCTCCGCGCCTCGTCGTGCGGACGCGGGAGATCGACCACGTCGAGGACCTGCTGCCGTTCACGTCCCCATCGCACCCGAAGGCGTGGATCCGCCGCGGCGACGGCATGGTCGGATACGGCACGGCATACGCGTTCAGCGGTAACGGCGCCGAGACCTACGGCTCGCTCGCCGATGGCTGGAAGCAGCTGTCCGCGGCGGCGGACATCGACGACCCGCTGGGCCTGCCAGGCACCGGCCTCGTCGCCTTCGGCGCACTGGCGTTCGACGCCCGCTCGCACCGCGACAGCGTGCTGAGCGTTCCCCGCGTGATCGTCGGCCGTCGCGGCGGCCGGTCGTGGGTCACCACGATCACGCACGCCGACGCAGGGGCGGGCGACGAGGCGCGCGACCTGCTCGGGGACGGCGACGGTCCGCTCGAGCCCATCGAGACGCCGTACGGACCGCACTGGTCGGGCACCCTCGGCCCCGGCGAGCAGTCCCCGGCCGGATACATGGCCGCCGTGCAGGCAGGCCTCGACGCCATCGCCGCGGGCGAGGTCGGCAAGGTGGTGCTGGCCCGCGACCTGCGCGGCAGCGTACCCGTGGGCTCGGATCTGCGGCGACTCGCGCGCGCCCTGGCATCCGACTATCCCGACACCTGGGTGTTCGCCGTCGACGGCCTCATCGGCGCGAGCCCCGAGACCCTCGTCACCGTGCACGGCGGCACCGTCACGGCACGCGTGCTCGCCGGCACCACACCGCGCGGGGCGGATGCCGACGCCGACACCGCCGCGGCGTCGGCCCTGGCCTCGAGCCCCAAGGACACAGACGAGCACGAGTTCGCCGTGCAGAGCGTGCTCGCGTCGCTCCGCCCCCACACCCGCGCGCTCGCGGCGAGCGATGCGCCGTTCACGCTGAAGCTCCCCAACGTCTGGCACCTCGCCACCGACGTCGAGGGGGAACTGCGCGGCGCGGCATCCGCTCTCGACCTCGTGAGCGCGCTGCACCCCACCGCCGCCGTCGCCGGCACGCCGACGGCTGCCGCCGTGGAGCTCATCCACCGCATCGAGCCGTTCGACCGCGGTCGCTACGCAGGCCCGGTCGGGTGGATCGACGCCCACGGCGACGGCGAGTGGGCCATCGCGCTGCGGTGCGCCCAGTTCGACGCCGCCGCGGCGCCGGGCGCGCCGATCGCCGCGACCGCGTACGCGGGCGCCGGCATCGTCGCGGGCAGCGACCCCGAGACCGAGCTCATCGAGACACGCGTGAAGTTCCGGCCGATCGTCGACGCGCTGGCCTGACTCTCCGGCGCGTCTGCGGCCGACGCCCGCCGGCGCCCACCCTCCCCGTGCTCCCCCGTCGCGGATGACGGTTTCCCGCCCGCACAAGCAACAGAACGCGACAGGCGAACCCGTGCGACGGGACGTTCCGGCCCCGAAGCACCCGCCGGCTAGGTCGCCGCGAGGCGCTTCTTCTCCGCCTCGACGTCGAAGGTGGCCGGCGGCCACTGCGGGTCGAGGCGCTCCAAGGTCGCCAGCAGCAGGTGCTGCACCGCGAGGCGTGCGTACCACTTGCGACCGGCGGGGACGACGTACCAGGGGGCGACGTCGGTGGAGGTCCGGTCGAACACGGTCTGGTAGGCATCCATGTACTGCGGCCAGAGGAGCCGTTCGTCGATGTCGCCGGGGTTGTACTTCCAGTACTTCTCGGGCCGCTCCAGGCGCTGCATCAGCCGCTCCTTCTGCTCGGCCGGCGAGATGTGCAGCATCACCTTCACGATGGAGGTGCCCTCGTCCGTGATGCGCCTCTCGAAGTCGTTGATGGCTCCGTAGCGGCGCTCGATCTCCTCCGGCGGTGCGAGCTCACGCACCCGTCCGATCAGCACATCCTCGTAATGCGAGCGGTCGAAGACGCCGATGTAACCGGGGTGGGGGACGTTCTTCTCGATGCGCCAGAGGAAGTCGTGCGCGAGTTCCTCCTTGGTGGGCTTCTTGAACGCCTTCAGATGGATGCCCTGAGGGTCGGTCGCACCGATCACGTGGCGCACGATGCCGCCCTTTCCGGCGGTGTCCATCGCCTGCAGCACCAGCAGCACCGAGGGCTTGGAGTGGTCCTCCCGGCTCTGGGCGTAGAGCCGCTCCTGCAGTTCGTCGAACTCGTGCGCCCCGACGACGAGATCCTCGGCGGCCTTGGCCTTGTCCTTCCCGTACCCCGGCGTCGCACGGGTGTCGACGTCGGCGAGGCGGAACCCCTCCCGCACCCGCAGCGCCTCGACCAGGTCGACGTTGACATTGGACTGACGTATCGCGGTCATGCAGTCATCATGGCGGATGCCGAGCTCCGCGGCACCTGCTTCTGTCGCTCAGCGCGGCAGGGGAACCTCGATGAGCTGGCGGCCGCCGACGGGCGAGGTGAGCGCCTGATCGAGCGCGGCGCGCGTGGTCACCCGCTGGTACTCCCAGCCGTACGCGGTGGCCAGCGGCTCGAGCCGTGCGGTCTGCGGCGTGTACAGCACGCGGTCCATCGCCGAGGACCCCGCCACAGCCGCGACCTCGAGACCGTCGAAGATCGTGCCGCCGCCGTCGTTGCCGACGATCACCTGAATGCGCGGCTCGTGCTCGTGCGGGGGCAGCAGCAGCGCGCCCACATCGTGGAGGAAGGC
>NZ_JANJFJ010000154.1:0-10074 GCF_024626565.1 Microbacterium sp. zg.Y909 | reverse complement strand
CGTGATGATCGCGACGACGGCCGCCGAGGCCAGCCCCACCCACAGGCCCGCCCGCAGCGCGGCCTGGTTCACCCGCCGGCGGTCGGCGGCGGTCGCGGCATCCCTCCGCCTGCTCATCGGGGGGCTCCCGCACGGTAGCCGCGGGCGCGGACGGTCTCGATGATCTCGGGGGTGGATTTGCGGCGGATGTAGTGCACGTACGTGTCGACGGTGGCGGCGGAGCCGCCGGGGAAGACGGCGTCGACGATCTCCTCGCGGGTGAAGACATGCTCGGGGCTGGAGGTGAGCAGCTCCAGCAGCGCCGTCTCGGCCTGGGTGAGGGCGACCCGCCCGGTGGCGGGGGAGTACAGCGCCTGGGCTCCCGGCGTGAAGACCCAATCGCCCAGCTCCCGGCGGTCGGCCGGCCCGCGTCCGCGGCGGACGGCCCGCAGGCGCGCGCGCAGCTCGGCGAAGTCGAACGGCTTCACGAGGTAGTCGTCCGCGCCGGCATCCAGTCCGCTTACACGGTCGGCGACGGTTCCGAGCGCGGTGAGCATGATCACCGGGGTGGCGATACGGGCGGTGCGCACCGCGTGCAGCAGGTCCACGCCCGACATGCCGGGGAGGCGTCGGTCGATGACCATCACGTCGTAGCGTCGCCCGAGCGCGAGGCTCCGCCCTTGCTCGCCGGTGGCGGCGTGGTCGATGTCGTACTCGTCGGAGAGCACCTCGATCACCATCGCCGCCGTCTCGGGTTCGTCCTCGACGTAGAGCAGGCGCGGCTTCGCGGCGCGCGGGTCGGATGCCGGTGCGTCGCCCGCTTCGCCCGCCCTCATCCCCGCGCGCTCCGGTGGTTCATCCGCCCAGGCTAGGAGCGGGAGCAGGTGGCCGAAAGGGCGTCGGCCGTTGAGTCCCGACGGCGGGATGCGCAGACTGGCGGCATGGATGTCAACGTCTCGGAACTGCTCCGTCTCGAAAACGCCGGTTGGCAGTCGCTGTGCGACGGCAGCGGCGGCGACTTCTACGGGACGGTGATGACCGACGACGGCCTGATGGTGCTCGCCGACGGCTCGGTGCTCGACCGCGGGCAGGTCATCGCCACCCTCGCTGACGCGCCGGCATGGTCCGCATACGAGATCACCGACGAACGGCTGATCGAGATCGGTCGGGATGCGGCGGCCTTCGTCTACCGGGGACGCGCCTTCCGCGCCTCGGGCGGGCCGCCGTTCCAAGCCGAGATGTCCAGCGTCTACGTGCGCCGGGACGGGAAGTGGCGGCTCGCGCTGTACCAGCAGACGCCGGTGCCCAGTGGGGACAGCGTCGAGCTGTGAGTCGGCCATGAAGCACGCGCTTCCGGTTGTCAACCGGTTCCGTGGCGGCCTCGGGCGCGATGTGATGGCCGCTTACCGCTTCTTATCGCTTAGACGAAAGGACCGCCCCCATGGCTGACACGGGAGAACTGCAGAAGCTCAATGAGCTGCTCAAGAAGTTCCGCTTCGCGATGGTGACCACCCGCGCCGAAGACGGCACGCTCACCGCGCACCCGCTGACGGTGCAGGAGACCGAGTCCGACGGTGACCTGTGGTTCGTGATCGGCCGTCACGCGTCGGCGGCGCAGCACGTGCTGCGCGACCCGCACGTGGGGGTCTCGTTCAGCTCGAACGACGCATGGCTGTCGCTGGCGGGCCACGCCGAGATCGTCGATGACACCGCCAAGCTCAAGCAACAGTGGAACCCCGCGCTCGAGGCCTGGTTCCCGCAGGGACCCGAAGACCCCGAGATCGTGCTGCTGAAGGTCGACGCCGAGAGCGGCGAGTACTGGGACAGCCCGGGCGGCCGGGTCGCGAGCGTGCTGGCCTTCGTCAAGCACAAGGTCACGGGTGAGCGCCTCGAGGGCGAGAACGAGAAGTTCGATCTCTGAGTCGGCGCGCGCGGCGGAAGGCGGGCCGCGCACAATCGTCATCACCGGCGCCAGCGACGGCATCGGCGCAGCCGCGGCCCGGCAGCTGCAGGCAGCGGGGGAGCGGGTCGTCGTGGTCGGGCGCAACCCCGACAAGACGCGCAAGGTCGCCGAGGAGATCGGGGCACCCTTCCACCTGGCGGATTTCGCGCACCTCGACCAGGTGCGCGATCTCGCCGCCGCGCTGCGGGAGTCCTATGAGCGCATCGACGTGCTCGCCAACAATGCCGGCGGCATCTTCGGGCCGCGGCAGCTGACCGACGACGGGTTCGAGGTGACGTTCCAGGTGAACCACCTGGCCGGGTTCCTGCTGACGAACCTGCTGCGGGACCGGCTCATCGACTCGGGTGCTGCGGTCATCCAGACCTCCAGCGTGGCCGCGCAGCGGTTCGCGCGGTTCGACATCGAGGATCTGCAGGGGCTGCGGCGCTACTCCGCCGGGGCCGCCTACGGCAACGCCAAGCTCGCGAACGTGCTGTTCACGAAGGAGCTGCACCGCCGGTTCTCGGGAGAGGGCCTGCACGCCGTGGCCTTTCACCCCGGTGCCGTGGCGACGAGCTTCGCGGGGGCCTCCGACGGGCCGTGGCGGTTCATGTACACCAACCCGATCACGACGCGGCTGCTCACCACGCCCGACGAGGGCGGGTCGCGGCTGACGTTCCTCGCGGCAGGCGTGCCCGGCATCGACTGGCGACCGGGGGGCTACTACGCGCGCAACAAGCCGGCGCGCACGAACCCGCTCGCTGCGGACCCGGCGCTCGCCCGCATGCTGTGGGAGCGCAGCGCCGAGATGGTCGGGCTCTGACGCGGTGACGCGGGGCTGAGCGCTCGCCGTGACCCGCCACCTGCGGCGGTGGGGCGCTCAGCGCTCGCCGTCGCGGGCCGGCCGCACCGTCCACCCCACCCGCACGAGGGCGGCGGCCAGCCGGTGGGACTGCGCGCGCGCGGCATCCACCGACACGTCCGAACACACGTCGATCGCCAAGGGCGGCGGGTCGGCGAACTTCGGGATCTGCACCTCTGCCCAGGCGCCGGGCGCGAGGCCGACGCGGGGGAACGCGGTGCCGGCGTGCTCGATCTCGGCGTCGGCGACGTAGGCGATGACCTCGAGCGCCTCGAGCTTGGTGACCGGCATGTCGACCACGAGCGTCACGGCGTAGGGGCCGCCGGGGGTGTCGCGGGGCGGGATGGTCACCGTGACATCCTCGTCACCGCACACCGAGGGCGCCAGCCCCGATGTCTTCGCGACCGGCGACCCTAGGCTGGCGCGCATGTCCGCACTGAACCTGTTGCGCTCCGCCGCCGGAGCCGCCCTGCTCGTCAACGCCGTCCCGCACGGTGTCGCCGGGGTGCAGGGCACACCCTTCCCATCGCCGTTCTCCGACCCGCCGGGCGTCGGTCTGTCCTCACCTGCGGTCAACGTCGCCTGGAGTGCCGCGAACCTCTTCGCCGGCCGGCTGCTCATGGAGCGCAGCGGCGGTACCGCCGGCGAGCGCGCCGTCGCTGCGCTGGCGGCCACCGGGATGGCCCTCGTGCTGGCGGCGCACTTCGGCAGGGTGCTCGGAGGGTCCCGCCGCGTGCGCCGGTAGCCGACGGGCGCGGACGGGCTCGGGGTTGCCGCTCAGTTCACCGCGTCTTCGCGCTTGGGGAGCACCCAGCCGGGACGCACGAAGTGGCAGGTGTAGCCGTGGGGGATGCGCACCAGATAGTCCTGGTGCTCGGGCTCGGCCTCCCAGAAGGGACCGGCCGGCTCGATGGTCGTGACGACCTTGGCGGGCCAGATGCCCGAGGCATCCACGTCGGCGATCGTCTCGCGCGCGATGTGCTCCTGCTCGGGAGTGAGCGGGAAGATCGCCGAGCGGTAGCTCGTGCCGATGTCGTTGCCCTGACGGTTGAGGGTCGAGGGGTCGTGGATCTGGAAGAAGAACGCCAGGATGTCGCGGTACGTCGTCTGGGTGGGGTCGAAGACGATCTCGACCGCCTCGGCGTGGCCGGGGTGGTTGCGGTACGTGGGGTGGTCGTTCTGGCCGCCGGTGTAGCCGACGCGCGTGCTGAGGACGCCGGGCTGGCGGCGGATGAGGTCCTCGACGCCCCAGAAGCAGCCGCCGGCCAGGACGGCCGTCTCGGTGCCGGGCGTGCGGGTGATGGCTCCGGTGTCGGTGGGTCCGCTGGTCATGTGCGTGCTCCTCGTTCGTGTCGGTCTGAAGTATCTCAGCCCGGCGGGTGGTCGCGGGTGGCGCCATCGGTCGCGGCGTCATAAGGGGCAACGGATGCCGGGTCCGTTTTGGTCCCGCGAAGCTGGAAGCAGGCCGTGAATCGGTCACCGGTCGGCAGGGGGACGGACCGCGGCGGACGCCGGCGGATCCAGCGGGCGCGGCGGATGGTGGTCGAACGACACCCGGGAGGCGAGCTCGCGGCGACTCGCCACGCCCACTTTCGCGAAGATCGACTTCAGGTGATCCTGCACCGTGTACGGCGACACCCGCATGGTACCCGCGATCGCACGGGTGTCCGCGCCCTGCAGCACCAGCCGGAGCACTTCGCCTTCGCGCGCCGTCAGCCCGTAGGCGGCGCCGACCAGGTCGATGACGTCCTGCGGGTGGGCGTGCTCGATCGTCACGACCACGTCGCCGCTTCGACCCTCGCCCGCCAGCGGTGCCGCCTGGAGCAGCAGCCACACCCCGTCGCCGCGACGCATTCGAAGGCGTGGCATCCGTTCCGCGTCGCCGCGGGCCACCCGGCGCACCGCCGTCACCAGCGCCTGCACCGATACGAGCGGGTCGCCCGGTGCGCTGTCGGCAGCGAGGCGCTTCATCGCCGCTGCGGCGGCATCGCTGCACTGCACGATGCGGTCGCGTGCGTCGACGACGATGACGGCAGGGCCGACCGATGCGGCCTCGTCGTGCCGCGCGGTGCCGGCGAGAAGTCCCGTGCGGATGCCTCGGGTGAGCGCGGGCGCGAGAGCGGCGAGAAATCCCGTCTCGGCGAGCGTGAAAGGGCGGTCATCGGCGCTGCGGAACAGCGCCAGCCCGCCCCAGGGGCCGGTGCGGTCCGCCAGCAGCACGCGTGCCTCGTCGTGGAACCCGAACAGCGGGGTCATCAGCTCGCTCATCCGCGGGGAGCGCTCGATCACCCCGGAGGTCGCCGTGTGCGCGGTCGCCACCACTTCCCCTCGAGCCAGCAGGGCCCGATAGGCGGTGGGGTCGTCGCGGCCGTACTCGATCTGCGCCCAGTCCCTGTCGCCGTCGTTGCGATCCGCCAGGGCTCCCGTCTTCAGCGCGCCGGCGACCATCGCGGTTGTGGGGTCGATGGTCGACAGGCAGGATGCCGCGAACCCCACCGCCCTGCCGAGCGCGTCGATGGCCTGCGCGGCGAAGGCAGGCAGCGCGAAACCCGCGCGGGACATGACATCGATCTCGTCGCGGGCACGACGGTACGCAGGCGCAGAGGCCATGTTGCTCAGTGTGCCGCCGCCGCCCGGCCACCGCCAGACCCCCCACCCTTCTGGGAGTGACAGGCGCGGGCGGGTTCTGCGAGGGTGGCCTGGTTCTCAGTGGGCGCATCGGCGTCCACCCGGTCGATCCGAATGCACCCGATATGACTCTTCCCGCCCCTCTCCTCGACGGACCCGCCGCAGCCCTGCGCGCTGCGCTCGCGGAGCGTGTCGTGCTCGCCGACGATGTCGAGTACGACGCTGCTCGGCTGGCCTGGAACCGTTCCGTCGACCGGCATCCTCTCGCCGTCGCCCGCCCCGAGAGCGCGGAGGACGTGGTGGCCGTCGTGCGCGCCGCCGCATCGGCGGGTCTGCGCGTGCTGGCGCAGTCCACCGGGCATGGCGCCGCCGCACTGCGAGGGGCGGACCTGTCGGACACCGTCATCGTCGATCTCTCCCGGCTGCGCGGGGCGAGCATCGACCCCGAGGCCCGCTCGGCGCGGGTGCTCGGCGGCTCGACGTGGAACGATGTGCTGGCTGCGGCTGCGCCTTATGGGATGACGGCGCTGCACGGCAGCGCCGGTGACGTGTCGGTGGTGGGCTATGCGCTCAACGGCGGGGTGTCCTTCTATGCCCGCGCCCACGGATTGGCTGTGGGAAGTGTGACGGAGGCGCAGGTGGTGACCGCCGACGGTGCGCTCGTGCGAGCCGCCGCCGACGAGAACCCCGATCTGTTCTGGGCGCTGCGCGGCGGTGCTGGGGCGATCGGCATCGTCGTGTCGATGCGTCTGGCGCTGCTGCCGTACGCCGACGTGTTCGCCGGAATGCTGCTGTGGGACGCCACGCGCACCGCCGAGGTCGCCCACGCGTGGGCGCGATGGACGGCGACGGCACCGGAATCCGCGACGACGGCGCTGCGGGTGCTGCACCTGCCGCCCCTGCCGGAGTTGCCTCCGTTCCTCAGCGGGCGCTCGGTGGTCGTGATCGACGGGGCGATCCTCGAGACGGATGCCGCGGCATCCGCGCTGCTGGACCCGCTGCGGGCGCTCGCTCCCGAGATCGACACGTTCGCGCGCATCCCGGCGCCGGCGCTCATCGGCGTGCACATGGACCCGCCCGAGCCCACCCCGTCTGTGTCGGCCGCGACGATGCTGGCGGACCTGCCTGGCGAGGCCGTCGACGCGTTCGTCGCGGCGAGCGGGACGCCGGGGATCTTCATCATGGAGCTGCGCCATCTGGGGGGAGCGGCAGCGCGGCCGGCCGAAGGGGGCGGTGCCGTCTCGGCAGTGGCGGGGGAGTATGTGGCCCATGCCATCGCCGTGGCGCCGGTGCCCGAGGCGGTGCCGGGGGCGGAGGACGCCGTCCGCGCCGGCATGGCGCAGCTGGAGCCCTGGCGGTCGACGGGCGTGGCGCTCACCTTCGTGGATGAGCCGGGGACCGACCGGGCGCCGGCCTTCGGCGACGGACTCGTCCGACTGCGGGAACTGAAGCGGGCCTTCGACCCGAATGGGATGCTGCTGGGGGCGCATCCGATCTGATCGCCCTGCTGGTTCTCGTGGGGGCGGGCTGGGGGACGGGCGGAGGTGCGGGCCGGAGGGTGGCCCCGGCTCCGTCCGGCGTCGGGGGACAATGGACCCATGTCCCCTGCGCTGAGCGAGATCGCCGACTCCGAGTACGTGCTGCTGACGACCTTCCGCAAGACCGGGGTCGCCGTGAGCACGCCGGTGTGGGCGGCACCCGACGGGGATGAGCTGCTCGTGACCACCGGCGGGCAGTCGGGCAAGGTCAAGCGGCTGCGTCACACCGAGCGGGTCACACTGACGCCGTGCGACGTGCGCGGCAATGTCACCGACGGCGCCCCCACGGTCGAGGCCACCGCGACCGTGCACGACGACGAGGCGACCATGGCGCGCCTCGACCGGGCGCTCAACGCCAAGTACGGCATCAAGTACAAGATGATCCGCGCCGGTCAGAAGCTGCGCCGCGGTCAGAGCGATTCCGTCGCGCTCGTCATCCGCTGACGGTCCCGCCGGCGCCGGCGCCGACCGCCACGACGCCGGCGATGCCCCGCGAACTACGATCGAAGCACCGCCCGCCATCTGAGGAGTCCCGCCGTGCCCGCAGCCGCTGACGCACTCGCCCACGCCGACGACCTCGCCGCGTTCGTCGCGGCGTCGCCGTCGAGCTTCCATGCCGCGACAGAAGTGGCCGAGCGCCTCGTCGATGCCGGGTTCTCCAGGCTCGACGAAACCGAGCCGTGGCCGGATGCCGCCGGCGGTCGCTTCCTGGTCGTGCGCGACGGTGCCGTGATCGCGTGGGTCGTCCCCACGAGCGCGACGGCGCAGACGCCGGTGCGCGTCTTCGGGGCGCACAGCGATTCCCCCGCGTTCAAGCTCAAGCCGCAGCCGACGACCGGGTCGCTCGGCTGGCTGCAGGCGGGCGTTGAGGTCTACGGTGGCCCGCTGCTGAACTCGTGGCTCGACCGCGAGCTGCGCCTGGCCGGCCGGCTCGTGCTCGACGACGGCACGTCGGTGCTGACGGCGACGGGTGCGCTCCTGCGCCTGCCGCAGCTGGCGATTCACCTCGACCGCGAGGCCAACGACCACCTGGCGCTGGACAAGCAGACGCAGACACAGCCGGTGTGGGGCCTCGGCGAGGCGGACTCGGCCGACCTGCTGGGTGAACTCGCGCGCGAGGCGGGGGTGGATGCCGCCCGCATCCGCGGCTACGACATCGTCACCGCCGACGCCGCCCGCGGCCAGGTGTTCGGCCGCGACGACGTGTTCTTCGCCTCCGGGCGGCTGGACGATCTGGCATCCGTCCACGCCGGCGTCGTCGCGTTGGAGCGCGCGGCAGACGGCTTCGACGCCGACCACATCGCGATGCTCGCCGTGTTCGACCACGAGGAGGTCGGGTCGGGCACGCGGTCGGGTGCGGCAGGACCCTTCCTCTCCGACGTGCTGGAGCGGGTGTGGCTCGGGCTCGGCGCCGACCGCGAGGCCCAGCTGCGCGCGATGGCCGCCAGCTGGTGCGTCTCGAGCGATGTGGGGCACGCCGTGCACCCGAACTACCCGCAGAAGCACGACCCGGTGGTGCGTCCCAAGTTGGGACAGGGCCCCATCCTCAAGATCAACGCGAACCAGCGGTACGCGACGGATGCCGTGGGAGCCGCGGCCTGGAACGGCTGGTGCGCCGACGCCGGGGTGGCGTCGCAGGAGTTCGTCTCGAACAACGCGGTGCCGTGCGGCTCGACGATCGGTCCCATCACCGCGACCCGGCTCGGGATGCGCACGGTCGATGTCGGCATCCCCATTCTGTCGATGCACTCCGCGCGGGAGCTCGCAGGCGTCAGCGACCTGTGGGATCTGCAGCGGGTGGCCGAGGTGTTCTTCCGCGGCTGACGCGATGCGCCGGGCGCCGGTGCCGCGTGTGTCAGAGCGGCCTCAGGCGCGGGGGAGCGGGGCGACGTCGGGAGTCGGATCGGTCGCGAGACGGGCGTGCAGCTCGACGTCGAAGCGTTCCTCGCCGTAGCGGAGCTTGGCTCGCTCGAGGCCTTCGCGTGCGAATCCCGCGCGCGTGGCGACCCTGCACGAGGCGGGGTTGTTGACGCGGTGGCCGAGCTCGAGCCGGAAGAGCCCGGCGTCTGCGAACGCCCAATCCGACGCGGCCGCGAGCGCGCGGGTGGCAAGGCCGCGGCCGCGGGCGGCGGATGCCAGCCAGTACGACACCCACGCGGTGTCATGGCGCCGGTCGATGTGGGTCAGGGCGACGCTGCCGACCGGGACACCTTCGTCGACGATCACCCAGACACGCTGGGCGGAGCCCGAATGCAGCGACCGGGCGATGAACGCACGTGCATCGTCGGGGGATGCCAGCTCCTCCACCGGCAGCTGGGTGACGAGGTCGGGCGTCGAGGCCACCGCGTCGACCAGCGCGGGCGCGTCGACCGCGGTCCAGGCGCGCAGCAGGGTGGTCATGCGATCAGCGTAGGGGTGTGCAACGCCGGGTCAGGAGCCGGTGAGGGCGGCCGCGTAGGCGCGGATCGACCGGTTGTAGCGGGGGAGTGTCGGCTCGACCGCTTCGATCGCGACGCGGAGGGCTTCGTCGTGGCGGCCCGCACTGTGCAGGGCGAGGGCGAGGAACACCGCCGGCGCCGACCCCACCGACGCGTGCGACGGGGCGTCTTGCAGCATCGTGATGGCCTCGTCGATGCGGCCGAGGTTGCGCAGCGTCGAGGCGTGCTGCACCGCGAGCCGTGCGGCGCGGGCGGGATCGGTGACTGCCAGGGCCGCCGCTGTGGCCGCGGCGTACTGCTCGTCGGCATCCGCTTCTTCACCGGCGGAATCCAACGCGCCGCCGAGCTCGAAAGCTCCCAGCGACGGATGAGGTGCGGCGGATGCCAGCACGCGCATGCGGTCCACGCGCTCGCGGTCATCGATCGTGTCGTCCGCCCACAGAGCGGCGACCTGCTCTTCCCATTCGGCGGGGTCCATCCCGCCAGCGTATTCCGCGGTGGAATGACGCTCGAAACCCGCGTCACGCGTCGGTGTAGAAGCGCCAGGCCAGCCCGGGGTAGTCGACGACCATGCCGTTGTGGTCCACCGAGAGGTCGGAAGAGAAACTGCGGTCGCTGTTGGCATACGTGACCGTGCGGCGGCCGTCGGTCTCACGGGAACTGTAGGTCTGCTCGCTGCGGCTGACC
>NZ_JANJFJ010000153.1:0-10143 GCF_024626565.1 Microbacterium sp. zg.Y909 | reverse complement strand
TGAAGGCGGCGTAGGGCACGTCGACGCCACCGCTGGTCTGCACATCGCCGATGAGCGCCCCCAGCCCGATGCCCATCGAGGCGAGGTAGAAGACGGGCTCGAAGAACCCCGAGAGCACGACGATCCAACTCGACGAGCGCGCGGCGAGGAGCCCGCGCTGCACGACCGCCCACGGATTGCCGGCCCACAGCGCCCGCACGCCGCCACGACGCGGCGTGGCATCCCCTGCCGTCGCCGTCTCTGCGGGCCCGCGCGTTCCCTCTGTGCGACCCACGCTCACCTCCCCAGCCTCCGTTCGAAGTAGTGCCGGCCGAGGAACCAGCCCCCGAGCGCCAGCACGAGCAGGTACGCGACGTGCACCGCGAGCATCGGCGGCACGCCGTTGCCGTAGGTGGCCGCCCGCCCGAGCTCGGTGGCGTGCCAGAGCGGCGAGATCCAGCCGATCCACTGCAGCCAGCCCGGCAGCTCGCTGAGCGGATAGAACGTGCCCGAGAAGAGGAACATCGGCATGAAGATGAAGCGCTGCACGAGCGCGAACTGGCCCTTGTCATCCTCGATCGACGCGGCGTAGGCCATGACCGGGATGCCGAAGGCGAGTCCGGCGGCCAATCCGGCGAAGATCGAGAGCCAGCCGGTCGCCGGGTCGGGCACGGCGCCGAAGAGCCACAGGAAAAGGTAGTAGAGGACGACCGTCACGACCATGCGGGCGGCGGCGCCGGCGACGACTCCCGCTGCGATCTGCGCGGAGGCGATCGGCGACGCGCTGAAGCCGTAGAAGTAGCGGCGCCACTTGAACCCGGCCATGACGGGGTAGGTGAACTCCTCGGATGCCACGGCGATCGCCGCCGTCATCAGTAGCGCCGGCGCCACGAAGACGAGGTAGTCCACCTGCTGTCCGCGGTCGGTGATGGGCGCGTCGATGAGGGCCGCGAGCCCCACGGCCATGCCGAGGAGGTACAGCACCGGCTGCCCGAGGGCGCCGATCACGATGGTCCAGCCGTAGGCGCGCATCGCCCGCACCATGTGCTCGGTGACGTACCAACCGCCGAAGCGCCGGGGCTTGCGGCCCCACTGCATCGCCTCGGCGCGCAGCTGCGCCAGTGATGGGTTCTCGGCCACCGCGGTCTGCGGCTGCGGAGCCTGAGGATCGCTCGGCGCCGTCATTCGATCAGCGACCTTCCCGTGAGCCGGAGGAACACGTCCTCGAGCGACGAGCGACGCACGAGGCTCGTGATCGGCTCGAGGCCGGTCGCAGTGACCCGCTCGAGGGCGGCTTCGCCGTCGTGCGCGTAGATGAGGATGCGGTCGGGCAGCACCTCGGTGCGCTCGCCGATGCCCTGCAGCTGCGCGGCCACCTGCTCATTGCGACTGGAGCCGAAGCGCACCTCGAGCACCTCGCGACTGGAGTGCTCACGGATGAGCGACGTGGGCGTGCCCTCGGCCATGATGCGGCCGTTGTCGACGACCACGAGGCGATCGCAGAGCTGCTCGGCCTCGTCCATGTAGTGCGTCGTCAGCACGAGGGTGGTGCCCCGCTCCTTCAGACGGAAGAGGCGATCCCACAGCACGTGGCGGGCCTGCGGGTCCAGGCCCGTCGTCGGCTCGTCCAGCAGCAGGATGCGCGGGTCGTTGATGAGGCCGCGGGCGATGGTGAGCCGGCGCTTCATGCCGCCGGAGAGCTGGTCGACCTTGCTCTTGGCCTTGTCCTGCAGCTGGGCGAAGGCGAGCAGCTCATCGGCCTTCGCTGCGCACACCTTGCCCGGCAGGCCGAAGTAGCGACCGTAGATGTAGAGGTTCTCGCGGGCGTTCAGCTCGCCGTCGAGGTTGTCCTGCTGGGGCACGACCCCCAGGCGCGACCGGATCTCGGGTCCGTAGCGGTCGGGGTCGAGGCCGAGGATCTGCAGGTCGCCGCTGGTGCGGGTGGACACCGCGCCGATCATCTTCATGGTGGTGGACTTGCCGGCGCCGTTGGGTCCGAGAAGGCCGAACGACTCCCCCGGCGCTACCTCGAATGACAGCCCGTCGACGGCGAGGAAGTCGGGCTTTCCCTTGGAGCGGTAGGCCTTGACGAGGTTGTGGGCGGCGATGACCGGTTCTGGCACCGCACCACAGTAGCGCCGCCTCCAGACATCGACGACGCCGAACGTCAACATACGTTGACCCCACTCCGGCCGTCAACTATTGTTGACCCGTCGAAGGAGCAGACCATGAGCGCAGACGACATCCGGACGCTGATCGGCACGCCGGGCGAGCGCGAGCCGATCGCCGAGCTGCACCGCCTCACGGCGGTGCGCAAGGAGCTCTCGCGTGCGGAGGAGGCGCAGGTGCGACGGGCCCGCAACCTCGGATTCTCCTGGCAGGCGATCGCCGCAGCCCTCGGGGTCAGCAAACAAGCAGTGCACAAGAAGTACGGTCGACGATGAACCCCCACGCATGAACGAGGTATCAGACATGTCCTCCCCCGCTCCCTCCCGCGGCCGCGCCGGCCGCCGCGCCACCACCGACGGCCCCCGCGCGAGCCTGAAGCAGCTGCTGCCGTTCCTGCTGGAGCACAAGCGCGTGCTCGTCGTCGTGGCGGTCCTCAGCGTGCTCGAGGCCCTCGCGACCCTCGGCCAGCCGCTCGTGGTCGGCCAGGTGATCGAGCGCGTGCAGGGCGGCGAGATGCTCGGCATGCTCGTCTGGGTGCTGGTGGGGCTCGTCGTGGCATCCTCGCTGATCGGAGCCTGGCAGCACTATCTGCTGCAGCGCACCGGCACCGCGGTGGTCTATTCGAGCCGCAGGCGCCTCATCTCCCGGCTGCTGCACCTGCCGATCCGGGAGTTCGACGCACGGCGCACCGGGGATCTCGTCTCGCGCGTGGGCACCGACACCACGCTGCTCTACGCCGTGCTCACGCAGGGGTTCGCCGACTCGATCGGCAGCGTCCTCATCTTCGTCGGCGCGATGGTCGCGATGCTGCTCATCGACCCGCTTCTGCTGCTGCTCATCCTCGTGGTGATCGCCGCCTCGGCCACCGTCGTGGGGCTGCTCAGCGGCCGCATCCGCTCGGCCACGCAGGCCCAGCAGCAGAAGGTCGGCGAGCTGTCGTCGGGGGTGGAGCGTGCGATCGGCTCGATCCGCACGATCCGCGCGGCGGGTGCCGCCGAGCGCGAGCAGCAGACGATCGACGACACCGCGCGCGGCGCGTACGACGCGGGGGTACGGGTCGCGAAGGCCTCGGCGCTCGTCGTGCCCGTGGCGGGAGTTGCGCTGCAGGTGTCGCTGCTGGTGGTGCTCGGGGTGGGCGGCTTCCGCGTGGCCTCCGAAGCCATCTCCATCGCCGAGCTCGTCACGTTCGTGATGTTCCTCTTCTTCCTCGTGCAGCCGCTGGCGTCGTTCTTCGGCGCCATCACTTCGGTCAACCAGGCCCTCGGCGCCCTGGGCCGCATCCAGGAGGTGCTGGATCTGCCGGCGGAATCGGACGACGACGCCGCGATCTCGGCTGCCGCGGCCGCGCCGTCACCTGCGGATGCCGACGGCGCCGCGCCCGCGATCGAGTTCCGCGACGTGCGGTTCCGTTACCCCGAGGCCGTCGTCGCCGCCCGGCGCACCGCCGAGAGCGAGGCGCTGCGGACGCTCGCCGACGCGCACGTGGATGCCGCGGCGGTCGAGCTGATCGACGACGACGCCGCCGCGGGCGACACAGACGTGCTGCGGGGGGTCTCGTTCACTGTGCCCGCCGGCGCCCGCGTGGCGCTGGTCGGCCCGTCCGGCGCGGGCAAGAGCACGACGCTCGCCCTCATCGAGCGGTTCTACGACCCCACCGGCGGGGCGATCCTGCTGCACGGCCGCGACATCCGCACCCTCGACCGGGCCGAGCTGCGCGCGCAGCTGGGCTATGTGGAGCAGGACGCGCCGACGCTGGCCGGCAGCATCGCGGACAACCTGCGGCTCGCGTCGCCTTCGGCATCCGACGACGAGTGCGAGCGGGTGCTGCGCAGCGTCAACCTCGGCGACGTGCTCGAGCGCAGCCCGCTGGGTCTTGACGCTCCCGTCGGCGAGGCCGGTGTCATGCTCTCTGGTGGTGAGCGCCAGCGACTGGCGATCGCGCGGGCGCTGCTGGCGGCGCCGCCGATCCTGCTGCTCGACGAGTCGACATCGTCGCTCGACGGCCTGAACGAGCAGCGCATGCGTGAGGCGATCGATGCGGTGGCCACCGGCCGCACGCTCGTGGTCATCGCCCATCGCCTCTCGACCGTGGTCGACAGCGATCACATCGTCGTCATCGACCGCGGCCGGGTGGTGGGCCAGGGCACGCACTCCGAGCTCGTCGCCTCGACCCCGCTGTACCGGGATCTCGCGAAGCACCAGCTGCTGGTGTGAGCGGGGAGCGCCCACACCGCGGTCACACCCGCTGGGCGACCTTCAGCCGGTAGCGCAGAGCCGCGAGCTCGGCGTACAGGGTGGCGGGCACCCGTCCGTCGAAGGTGCCGTAGAACTCCTCGGTGAGGTCCGCCTCCTGCAGCCACAGTGCGGGGTCGATCGCGAAGAGCTCGTCGAGGTCCTGCGGCGAGACGTCGACGCCGTCGAGGTTGAGGTCCTCGATGCGCGGGAGCCGTCCGATGGGGCTGTCGACGGCCGGCACCGCGCCCTGCACGCGACGGACGATCCAGTCGATCACGCGGGAGTTGTCACCGAAGCCCGGCCACAGGAAGCGGCCGTCGGCGCCCTTGCGGAACCAGTTGACCTGGAAGATGCGCGGCGCCCGGTCGAACCGCACTTGCTGACCGACCTTGAGCCAGTGCGCGAAGTAGTCGGCCATGTTGTAGCCGCAGAAGGGCAGCATCGCGAAGGGGTCGCGACGGAGCTCCCCGACGGTCCCCTCGGCGGCCGCGGTGCGCTCGGACGAGATGTTGGACCCCAGGAACACTCCGTGTGCCCAGTCGGTGGCCTCGACCACGAGCGGCACGTTCGTCGCCCGCCGGCCGCCGAAGAGGATGGCATCCAGCGGCACGCCCTCGGGAGCGTCCCAGTCCGCCGCGATCTGCGGGCACTGGGCCGCGGCGACCGTGAAGCGGGAGTTGGGGTGCGCCGCCGGCCGGCCGCTGTCGGGGGTCCAGGCATTCCCCTCCCAGTCGGTCAGGTGAGCGGGCGCCTCATCGGTGAGCCCTTCCCACCACACGTCGCCGTCGGGACGCAGCGCGACGTTGGTGAAGATCGTGTTGCCCCACAGGGTCTCCACTGCGGTGACGTTCGTCGACTCCCCCGTGCCGGGGGCGACGCCGAAGAAGCCCGCCTCGGGGTTGATGGCCCACAGGCGCCCGTCCTCGCCGGGGCGGATCCAGGTGATGTCGTCGCCCAGGGTCTCGACCCGGTAACCGGGGAGGGTGGGGCGGAGCATGGCGAGGTTCGTCTTGCCGCACGCCGACGGGAAGGCCGCGGCGATGTGGAACGCTTTGCCCTTCGGGTCGATCACCCGGATGAGCAGCATGTGCTCGGCGAGCCACCCCTCGTTGCGGCCGATCACCGAGGCGATGCGCAGCGCGAAGCACTTCTTCGCCAGGATCGCGTTGCCGCCGTAGCCGGAGCCGTACGACCAGACCTCGAGGGTGTCGGGGAAGTGCACGATGTACTTGTCGTCGTTGCAGGGCCAGGCGACGTCCTGCTCGCCCGGGGCCAGGGGCGCGCCGACCGAGTGCACCGTCTTCACCCAGTGCTTGCCGGCGGCGATCTCGTCGACGACACTCCGGCCGACCTTGGTCATGATGCCGATGGATGCCACGGCGTAGGCACTGTCGGTGATCTGCACGCCGATGTGCGACAGGGGCCCGCCGACGGCGCCCATCGAGAAGGGCACGACGTACATCGTGCGTCCGCGCATCGAGCCGGCGAACAGCGGCGTGATCGTGGCGCGGATCTCGTCGGGGGCGACCCAGTTGTTGGTGGGTCCGGCGTCTTCCTCGCGCTCGGAGGCGATGAAGGTGCGCCCCTCGGTGCGCGCGACGTCGCTCGGGTGCGAGCGCGCCAGGTAGGAGCCCGGCCGCCACTCGGGGTTCAGCTTGATCAGCTTTCCCTCGGCGACCATCTCGTGCAGGAGCGCGTCGTTCTCGGCCGCCGACCCGTCCACCCAGTGGATGCGGTCGGGCTGCGTGAGTGCGGCGATCTCGTCCACCCATGCGAAGAGGGCTTCGGCTGCCTCACCGCTGAGGGCGGGGCGCTTGCCGTTCGGTACCGCTGTGGGCACCCGGCGCACCGCGGTCGTGGCGGGGCGGGCGAAGATGTCTGCGAGTGCCATGGTCTCTCCTTCTGCGGCGATACCTTCAGGATGCCGGGGTGCGGCGCACTCTTACAGCGACTCGAGCACGCAAGAATCGCGATTCTTTCGCTAGCATCAAGGAATGCCCCCATCCTCACTGGAACTGACGACGCTCGGTCACCGGATCCGTCACCACCGCCTCACGCGCGGCTTCACCCTCGATGAGCTGGGGGCGCTCGTGGGCGTGGCGGGCAGCCAGCTGAGCCTGATCGAGAACGGCAAGCGCGAGCCCAAGCTGTCCCTGCTGCAGGCCATCGCCGACGCCACAGGGACCGAGGTCGCCGAGCTGCTGTCGGCAGAGCCGCCGAACCGGCGCGCCGCGCTCGAGATCGAACTCGACCGCGCGCAGGCGAGCACGGTGTTCCGCCGTCTCGGGGTGCCGCCGGTGAAGGTCACCAAGGGCACGCCGGACGAGACCCTCGAGTCGCTCCTGGGCCTGCACCGCGAGCTGCAGCGGCGGGAGCGCGAGGCCATCGCGACGCCCGAAGAGGCACGGCGCGCGAACACCGAGCTGCGGCTGGCGATGCGGGAGCAGGCGAACCATCTGCCTGAGATCGAGGCCCTGGCCGAGAAGCAGCTGAAGGCCGCCGGTCACGTCGCGGGGGCGCTCACCCACCGGACGGTGAGCATCATGGCATCCCAGCTGGGGTTCGAGCTCATCTACGCCGGAGATCTGCCGAGCTCGGTCCGGTCGGTGACCGACCTTGAGAACGGCCGCATCTACCTCCCCCCGGCATCCATCCCCGGCGGTCACGGACTGCGCTCGATGGCGCTGCAGGCCATGGCCCACCGCCTGCTCGGCCACCGTCAGCCCACCGATTACGCGGACTTCCTGCAGCAGCGGCTGGAGATCAACTACTACGCAGCCTGCTGCCTCATGCCCCAGGCGGCATCCGTCGCCTTCCTGCAGCAGGCCAAGCGTGACCGCAACCTCGCCGTCGAGGACTTCCGCGACGCGTTCGGCGTCACCCACGAAGCCGCCGGCATGCGCATGACCAACCTGCTGACCACCCACCTCGACATTGCGCTGCACTTCCTGCGCGTGGACGGGAACGGCGCCATCTCGCGCGTGTACGAGAACGACGGGCTTCCGCTGCCGATGGATGTGACGGGGGCCGTCGAGGGGCAGGTGGTGTGCCGCCGGTTCCTGGCGCGATCGGCGTTCGAGGAGCAGAACCGCACCACCGAGCACTATCAGTACACCGACACACCGGCCGGGACCTTCTGGTGCTCGACGCAGACCGGCACCACGTCCGACGGGGAGTTCTCGATCACCGTCGGGGTGCCCTTCGACGACGCGCGGTGGTTCCGCGGCCGCGAGACGCCCAAGCGGGTGTCGTCGTCGTGTCCCGACGAGGCCTGCTGCCGACGCCCGCCGGCTGACGTCGCCGCGCGCTGGGAGGGCAAGGCGTGGCCGAGCGCCCGCGTGCACATGCAGATGTTCTCGCCCCTGCCACGGGGGGCCTTCCCGGGCGTCGACGACAACGAGGTGTACGACTTCCTCGAGCGGCACGCCCAGGGCTGAGCGCCGGCACCCGCCTCAGCGACCGAGGAAGTGTGAGAAGCGGGCCAACGCGGCGTCGACCTCGGGTGCCTCGACCCGATCGGGCGCCAGGACGTGCGCCACCGGGAGCCGGGCTTGCCGGCCGGCCGCCACCGACGTCGACCACACCCCCACGACCTCCCCTTCGGCGACGAGGATGGGCTTGACGATGCCGTTCTTGGCCGGCCCGACCTCTCCGAGCAACGGGGCGGGGCAGGCCACGGTGCGATCCGCGTAGGAGATGTACGACTCCTCGAACGGCGGGAGCGCCAGGACGCGGGGCGCCGACAGCAGACGCCGCGGGCCGCGGGAGCGGTTGAGGTACAGCCGTTCGCCCGCACGCTCCGCGACCACTTCGACGTCCTCGGCTGCTGCATCGGCGGCCCGACGCGCGACGCCCAGGGGAAGACCAGACCACCAGGTGAAGTCGCGCGGCCCGGCCGGACCGTGCGAGGCGACGAACCGACGGAAGAACTCCGCCAGCGGCTCGGCCGGCGCCACCTGATCGGGCGCCCACTCCTCCACCAGCACGAAACGCTGCTCCCGCGTCGGCAGTCCCTCGCGCGCGACGACGGGCCCTTGGCAGATCACCAGCCGCGTCGAGAGCACGACGAGCAGGTGGTAGCCCCGCTGCCCGGCCGTCGACACGCCCGCCGCTTCGAGCACGGCGAAGATCTCGGCGCGCGTGAGCCGTCCGCCGCCGCGGAGCGCCGCGCGGACGGCGCGCTCCGCCCGCAGCGCCTCGGCGTCGTCGATGCCCTCGGACCGGTGCACCCCAGCCGCCTGCTGGCGCTGACGTGGGCCGGTGACCGCCAGCACCCAGCCGAGGTCCCGCGCGGGCACGATGTGGATCGTGCCGCGCATGGTCCACGTGCGCACGATCTCGCCGCGGTCGAAGGCGGCGTCCACGTCGCTCAGGGCCGGCGCGCCGCGGGTGCGGGCGGCCAGCGCCCACCGGCCTCCCCAGAATTCCTGGGCCTGCACGGCGAGCATGTGGGATGCCGCATCGGCGACGCTGGCCGCCGGCGCGCTCAGTCGGTGCGAACGCAGGCGCTCGCGGCGGAGGGCGGCGGCATCCATGGCCCCATCATGGGGGATGCCGCCGAGGAGTTGGTCCCTCAGGCGAACGGGTTCGCCGTGAGGGTGTACTTGGTCTGCAGGTACTCGTGGATGCCCTCGGCGCCGCCCTCGCGTCCGAGGCCCGACATCTTCCAGCCGCCGAAGGGCGCCGCCGCGTTGGAGACCACGCCGACATTGAGCCCCATCATCCCGGTCTGCAGGCGCTCGATCATGCGCTGCCCCCGGCTGAGGCTCTCGGTGTAGACGTACGACACCAGCCCGTACTCGGTGTCGTTGGCGATGCGCACGGCGTCGTCCTCATCGTCGAACGGGACGATCGCCAGCACCGGACCGAAGATCTCTTCGCGCAGGATGTCGCTTCCGGCGGGCACGTCGCTGAGCACGGTCGCGGCGAAGAACGAGCCGGGCCGATCGATGGGCTCGCCGCCGGCGCGCAGCGTCGCGCCGCGTTCGACCGCGTCGGCCACCAGCTCGCCGGTCTTGGCCACGGCCTTGTCGTCGATGAGCGGGCCGATGACGACCCCCTCCTCGGTGCCGCGGCCCACACGGAACGACTCGACGCGCTCGGTGACGCGGCGCGCGAACTCGTCGACCACACCGCGGTGCACGATGAAGCGGTTGGCGGCGGTGCAGGCCTGGCCGATGTTGCGGAACTTCGCCGCGATCGCCCCGTCGACGGCCTTGTCGAGGTCGGCGTCGTCGAAGACGATGAACGGGGCGTTGCCGCCGAGTTCCATGGACGTGCGGAGCACCCCCTTCGCCGCCTTCTCCAGCAGCGAGACGCCCACCGGGGTGGAGCCGGTGAACGAGAGCTTGCGCAGGCGCGGGTCGGCGATGATCGCGTCCGACAGCGGACCCGAGGATCGCGTCGTGACGACGTTGACGACGCCGGCGGGAAGCCCCGCGTCCTCCAGCAGCTTCGCGAAGGCGAGGGTGGTCAGGGGCGTCAGCGCGGCGGGCTTGACGACCACGGTGCAGCCGGCGGCGAGCGCGGGCGCGATCTTGCGGGTCGCCATCGCGAGCGGGAAGTTCCACGGCGTGATGAGGAAGCACGGTCCGACGGGGTGCTGCGTGACGATCATGCGGCCGGTGCCCTCGGGGTTCGCCCCGTAACGGCCGTTCGCGCGCACCGCCTCCTCGCTGAACCACCGCAGGAACTCGCCACCGTAGGCGACTTCACCGCGCGCCTCGGCGAGGGGCTTTCCCATCTCGAGGGTCATCAGCA
>NZ_JANJFJ010000152.1:0-9149 GCF_024626565.1 Microbacterium sp. zg.Y909 | reverse complement strand
GGTCCACCAACGCGACGTCGACCCCCTGCATGGCCAGGTCGCGGAAGGTGGCAAGTCCGTTGATGCCGCCGCCCAGGATCAGCACGTCCGCGTGAGGTCGCGCGGCGAGGGCGGCGAATCCGGTGTTTCCGTCTGCGTTGTGCATGGTCACGTCTCTTCCTCGTAGGCGCTGTCTCCACCCTCGCACGATTGCGGGCTCCGGGACGCGTCCGCTTCGGCGGCCGCGTGCAGCATCGCACGCCCGACCGCCGCCGCAACGGGGACCGTCGCGGCCTCCCGCACGCGCAGCGTGGTGATGGTGACCGCTCCCTCGCTCCACCGGATCGTCACCGTGCTGGCCGCGGCGCCCCGCAGCCACCCGGAGAAGATGCCCGAGTGCACGACCGCCGGGCGCAGCGGTCCCGGGATGCCGCTGATGACGCGCGCGCCGAGCAGATCCTCGAAGGCGATGCCGAGCACCGCATCCCCCGGCACGGCACGGAACGGTCCGGTGCGGTCGAGCCACTCGGTGCGGGGAACCCAATCGCCGTCGCCCGCCCGCCCCACCAGGCGCGCCGAGGGGAGGTAGTCGAACGCTTCGCCGAGGGCGTCGTCGTCTTCGGCCAGCAGCAGCACACGGCCGCCCGCAGCGGCGTGGCGCCGGGCGGATGCCGTGAACCTGCGGGTGACCAGGAGCGTGTCGGCATCCGCCTCGGTCACGACATCGGCGCCGAGGCTCTGCAGCCAGGAAGCGGTCTGCTCGTCGTCGGCCGCACAGCGCACGCCCCGGGCCGTGGGCGGTGCCACGACGATGACGTCGGCGCTGTCGCGCGCGAGCACGGCGTCGCCGACGTGCAGCTCCACGGCAACCTCGTACTGGCCCGGCGCCGACGGCAGAGTGACGCCGACATCCAGCGACTGCCGGCTGCCGTCGACGGCACCGAGATCGCGGGGTCCGTCGGCGCCACCGAGCAGGCGCAGCCGCGTATCGTCGGCGAGCGCGTCGGGGCCGGGCACCACCGTGACGGCGACCGGGACCTCGCCGCCGACGAACGTGCTGTACGCCGCAGGGCGCAGGGCGACGGCATGCTCGCCGTTGACCAGGCGGTAATCCGGGGTGAACCGCTTGGGGCGGCGGTTCATGTCGAAAAGCCCATTGGCCTCCCACTGCACGTCCGAGAGCTGCGTCAGCACGTACCCGCGGATCTGCGGGTGCAGGCGGATGCTGGTGGTCTGGTAGCGGTTGGCCACCGACTGGGCGCGCTGGAGCTGCAAGACGAGTTCCTCCCACGACCCGAAGACGGCGTCCAGACCGAGCGCGGCGAACCGCTCGCGCAGCCCGGTGGCGTCGGCCGCCCCGAAAGCCCAGCCACCGCCCAGGGCGAACCACCAGGGCTCCACGCCGTCGACGTACTGGTCGCGCACGTCGGGCAGGCCCCAGTTGCCGAACTCCGAGAGCATGAGCGGCTCGCGTCCGGTGCGAACGGCGTCGCCGTGCGGGGAGAAGGTCCATTCCGGCCGTCCCGCGAACTCGGCGATCTTGTCATCCCATTCGCGGCGGGATTCCGGGATGCCGCGGTACAGGTGGTAGTCGTCGACCTGAGTGCGCAGGTGGAAGTTGGGGGCGCACGCCGAGTTGTCCACGAGCACGTGCCCGGGCAGCGCCGCACGGAACTCCTCGTACATGTCGCGCAGCCACGCGCGCTGCGGCGCCTCGGAGAGGTCGACGCCCCACGACTCGTTCATGATGGTCCACATGACGATCGACGGGTGGTGGCCGTCCTCGGCGATGATGTCGTGCAGCAGGCCCCGTGCCTCGTGGGCGACGCTGGGGGTCCAGGTCATCCAGCTGGGCAGCTCCGTCCACACCAGCATCCCGAGACGATCGGCGATGTCGTAGTACCGGGGATCGGGGCGTTTGATGTGCACGCGCAGCATGTTGAAGCCCAGGTCGCGGGTCTCACGCAGCAGCTCCTCCCATGCCGCGAAGTCGTCGGCGACGGGCTGGGAGCCCGGGTGGTAGTCCTGATCGAGCACCGCGCGCAGGTAGATCTCGCGGCCGTTGAGGCGGAAGACGCCGTCCTCGGCACTGAACTCGCGGAAGCCGGTCGCCCGGTCCACGGCGTCGAGCACGGCACCCGCTTCGCGCACCTCGACCCGCACGTCGTAGAGCGCCGGCGCATCGAGGTCCCAGCGCTCAGCGCCGTCGATACGCAGCGTCGCCCGGTGGCGGTCGCCGGAGGGATGCATCTGCGCGGAGCCGGCCACCACGCCGTCGCGCAGGACGACGACATGGATCTCATGTCCGGGCCGCACCGCCGGGGTGACGGCCGCGGAGACGTCGAGCGATGCCGTGACGGCGTCGGCGCGCACACTGACGGCGCGCAGATGGGCCTCATGCCGGTCTTCCAGAGCGACGGACTGCCAGATGCCCGCCGTCGTGCCGTACCAGGACTGCTTGCCCAGCGGGCGCTCGAGGAAGCCGGGCCGGTCGGCGCCGCCCACGCGCGGCGGATAGGAGACCGTCACCTGCAGCAGATTGGCGCCGCCGCACAGCGCCGAGGTGGCGTCGAGCTCGAAGGGCAGCCACGCCCCTTCGTGCTCGCCGATCAGCGTCCCGTTCAGCTCCACCCGCGCGTGGTGGTTGACCGCGTCGAACCGCAGAATCTGACGTCGGTCTTCTTCGCCGGTCGGGGTCCAGTCGAAGCGTCGCTCATAGCGCACGGTGGCGTGCGAGTCCCCCGCGCCGGGGACCTGGGCGGTCCAGGCACCGGGTACGGCGACATCGGTCGTGCCGCCGCCGGGCAGATGCAGCGTCCACGTGCCGTCGAGAAGGAGGCGGCGACGGGGTTGCGAGGGCATGGGGTTCCTTCCGGGGATGGGGACGCGGGGCCCGCCAGGGCGGGCCCCGCGTCGGGACGGGCGTGGAACGTCCGTCAGTTCAGCTGCTGCTCGAGCCTGCTCTGGGCCTCGGCGAGGGCTGCGGCGATGTCCTTGTCGTTGAACCAGACCTCTTCGAGCTGCGTGTGGATGAGGTCCTTCACTGCGGTCCAGTTGTCGATCTGCGGCACGAAGCGGATGTCCTCGAGCGCGGTGGACGTGTAGAACTCGCGGTTGGGGGCGGCCTGGTAGGCGTCGGACTCGATAACCGACACGCGGGGGGCGATGTGCCCGGTGGCCACCGACCACACGTCGGTGTTGTCGTACAGGAACGACGCGAACTCCAGGGCGGCGCGGTACTTCACCGGGTCGTCCTCGCGCTGCCGCGGCAACACCCACATGTGCGAGGACGCCCACACGGCCGGCTCGCCCATCAGCGCGGGGAAGTCGGCGACGGCGTAGCCGAACGGCGCCGTGGCCGCGTACTCGTTGACCACCCACGTGCCATTGACGAGGATCGCGGACTTGCCGCTCTTCCATTCGTCGATCGAGCCGGCGTAGTCGGCGTCGGTGTGGATGTAGCCCCCGTCGATGAGCTCGTTCATGAGCTCAAGTGCCGCAGCCGCCTCCGGCGTGTCGATCTGCGCCTCGCCGTCGTCGGTGACGACGTCCGATCCCTGCTGGCGCACGAGGGAGTAGAACATGCGCCATGCCATGTCGTCGTTGGCGACGCCGAGGGAGAACAGGTACGAGCCGGTCTTCTCCTTCACTGCGGCCGCCATCTCGAGCAGCTCGTCGGCCGATGTCGGCATGGCCGGGCGCCCGTCCTCGCCCATGTACCCCGCCGCCGCCAGGATGTCGGTGTTCACGTGGGCGAGGATCGCGTGCGAGTCGAACGGGACCGCATAGGTCTCGTCGCCGTAGCGGACGGAGGACTGCGCCTGGGCGGTGCTGTCGGACAGGTCGATGCCGAACTGCTCCGGGTCGAACGCCAGCAGCTGGTCCCGCTGGGCATAGTCCGACATCGAGTAGTCGTGCAGGTTGGCGATGTCGGCGGGATCCCCGCCGGCGACCGAGGCGTTGAACGCGTCGTAGTAGGAGTGCCAGTCGGCGCCTCCCAGCCGCTCGACGGTGATGCCGTGCTCGTTCTCGGCGTTGAACTGGTTGGTGAGGATCTGGATGGCCTCGCACTCGCTGGCCGCCTGCGAAGGGTCGGTCACGTCCTGCGTGGTCTCCTCGCAGTCGCCGAACATGCGCGACATCGTGATCGTGACGCCGTCGAGCTGGTCGTCGGTGACCGCCGCGATCCGGTCGGCGAGGTCGTCGGCTGCGCTGCCGCCCCCGCCCGCTGCGCCGGTGCCGGTGCCGCATGCCGTCAGCAGCATCGCCGCTGCCGTCAGCGACGCGGTCGCGCCGGCGATCTTCATCTTTCGCATGTGTTTCCTCTCTCTGGTGGACGTGACGTCCAGGACGGCCGCGAACGCGGCCGGGTTCGGGTGCCCGGCGTTCGACGGACAGTTCATTTGCCGCCCGAGGTCATGGAGATACCTCGGATCAGGTGGCGCTGGAACAGCAGAAAAATGATCAGCAGCGGCAGAGACCCCACGAGGCCTCGGGCCATGAGGCTGCCGAGCTCCGTGGCCTGGGCGAAATTACCCTGCAGCGAGGCCAGGCCCGTGGTGATGGTGAACATCTCCGAGCGGGTCGCCGAAACCAGAGGCCACAGGTAGTCGTTCCAGGTCTGCACGAAGGTGAAGATGGCCAGAGCGATCATCGCCGGCCGCGCCAGCGGCAGCATGATGAAGAAGAACGTGCGCCACGGGCCCGCGCCGTCGATGCGGGCTGCTTCCTCCACCTCGTGGGGCACCTTGGAGAAGAACTGGGTCATCAGGAACACGCCCAGCGGCGCCGCGATGCGCGGGAGGATGAGCGCGGCGTACGTGTTGTGCATCTGCACGTCGGCGACCATCGTGAACAGCGGCACGAACATCGCCTCCTTCGGGATCATGAGTCCCGCCAGCACGCTGGCGTACACGATCGCCTTGCCTCGGAAGTCGATGCGCGCGAAGGCATAGCCGGCCATGGCGCACAGCAGCACCGTGAGCACCGTGGTCACGATGCTCACGACGGCGCTGTTGAGGAACCAGCGCGAGGTGAGCCCCACCGAGAAGACGCCGAGGAGGTTGTCGAGGGTGATGTCCCGCGGAATGAGGAACTGGGTCTCCCGTGTCAGTGCCGCGTTGTCGCTCAGCGCAAGCGACGTCATCCACAGCATCGGCAGAAGCCACACCAGAGCCGCCACGATCATCGCGATGTGGTACCAGGATGCCGCCGACGCCCGGCGCAACCCGGAGGAGCCTCGAGTGCGACGCGGCGCGGTCGGGGCGGGGACCGCCGCGGTACGGGTGGGGGCGACGGAGGTCATGCGGTTTCGTCCTTGCCGAGGTACTTCATCTGGATCACGGAGACCACGAGCATGATGGCGAACAGCACGAGCGACATCGCCGAGGCGTAGCCCAGCTCGAAGTCCCGGAATCCGGTCTGGTAGATGTGCCGGATCACGACGTCGGTGGAGCTTCCCGGCCCGCCCCCGGTCATGATGTTCACCTGCCCGAACACCTGGAACGAGGCGATGACCTGCATCACCATCACCAGCAGCAGTACGTGACGGATGCCGGGGAGGGTGACGTGGACGAACTTGCCCCACGGACCCGCCCCGTCCAGTGCGGCCGCCTCATACAGGGACGCGTCGACGTCCTGCAGCCCGGCGGCGAACAGCACGAGGTTGAACCCGACGGTCCACCACACCGTGGTGGCGACGATCGCGATCATCGCCGTGTCGGTACTCGACAGCCACGCGATGGGCGCGATACCCAGTGGCTCGAGCAACGCGGCCAGGAGTCCCTGGTTGGGCGACAGGAAGTACGTCCAGATCAGCGTCACGACCGAGACGGGCAGGATGTAGGGCAGGAAGAACGCCATCTGGTACCAGCGCGCGCCGCGACGGCCGCCCTGCAGCGCCAGCGCCATCAGCAGCCCGAGTCCCGCTATGAGCGGTGTGGAGACGGCGGTAAACAGCAGCGTGTTCTGCAGCGCGGTCCAGAAGCGCGGGTCGAACCAGAAGCCCGTCTCGCCCGGGTGGAATCCGAGCGCGAAGGCGACGGCCACGAGGCCGAGCACGCCGACGGCGCGCCACACGGTCAGTCTTCGCCGCCGCGCCGGCCCTACCAGCAGCGCCGCGGCGAGGGCGAGGATGCCCAGCCGCCACCAGAACAGGTGGGTCATGGTCCACGTCATGTCGACGCCCCACAGCATCCGAACGTAGTTGTCCAGCCCGATGAACTCGCGCGTGGCTCCCAGCAGGTCCCAGTCGTGCACGCTCATGACGATCGCCTGCACGACGGGGACGAGCACGAAGACGATGTACAGCGCGATGAACGGTCCGATGAAGGCGATCCCGTATCGCAGCCCGACCCTGCCGTTGCGAGTCGGGCGCGCGGGCGCTGCCCGCCTGCCGGCCTGGATGGTCGCCATGTGCTCTCATTTCTTGCCACGTTGCAAATTGCGCGATCAGTCTGTCGACGCGACATACTCGTTGTCAACTCGACGCCGTTTGCGTGCGGCGGGCGACGATGCGGAGACGCGGAACGTGAGGAGCGGCATGGCCACGAGCATGCGCGATGTCGCCAAGCTCGCCGGCGTCTCACCGCGCACCGTTTCCAACGTCGTCAACGACTTCGAGTACGTGCGGGACACCACGCGCGAGCGGGTGCTGCGAGCGATCGAGGAGCTCAACTACAAGCCCAACATCTCCGCGCGCCGGCTGCGCGAGGGGCGCACGCGCATCCTCGGATTCGCGGTGCCGGAGCTATCCCAGCCCTACTTCGCAGAGCTGTCCGAGCTGGTCGAATCCGCGGCTCACGCCCGCGGCTACACCGTGATCGTCACTCAGACGGCGGGCCGCAAGGACAACGAGCTGCGCATGCTGCGCGAGTTCACCTCCCATCTCGTAGACGGCCTCATCTTCAGCCCTTTCACCCTCACCGACGAGGAGTTCCACGCTGCGGCCCCGAGCGTTCCCACCGTGCTCATCGGCGAGCAGATCTCGAGCCCTCGCCACACTGGCATCGCCATCGACAACGTGCAGGCGACGACCGACATCACCCGGCATCTGCTCGAGCAGGGTCGGCGCCGCATCGCCGTGCTCGGCGCGTACCACTCCGACCTCTACCGCAGCGCACGTCTACGACTGCAGGGCTACCGCGACGCCCTCGACGCCGCCGGGGTCGCGTTCGACCCCGACCTCGTGCTGTACACCGACAGGTTCGGCCGGCAGGCGGGCCGCGACGGTGTCGCCGCAGCTGTGGCGCAGGGCGTGCGCTTCGACGCACTCGTGTGCTTCACCGACATGCTCGCGTTCGGCGCCGTGCGCGCCTTCGCCGACGCGGGCGTACGGGTGCCGGCCGACGTGGCGATCGCGTCGATCGACGACGTGCAGGAGGCGGAGTTCTCGGTGCCCTCTCTGACCACGGTCGCACCCGACAAGAAAGCCATCGCCGACACGGCCGTGGAGCAGGTGCTGTCACTCGTGGAGGAGCCGACCACCAGTCCCGGCCGCTTCGAGATCGCCTACCGTCTTATCACGAGGGAGAGCTCGGCTGGCGGGGAATGAACAGGCTGCCGCCGCGTTGACTACACTCAGGAAGAGAAACGTGCTCCGGGGTCGGTGGGAATCCGAACCGGCGGTGACAGTCCGCGAGCCCGAGCCTTACGGCAAGGGTTGACCTGGTGGAATTCCGGGACCGACGGTGATGCGACAGATGTCGCTAGTCCGGATGGGAGGAAGCACGAACGACGCCACGCGCGTCGTCGGCGGTCCGACCGTCCCCCGGAGTCTGGACCGGAGGACGAGGATGGACGCGACAGACCGCGAACGCGAGGCCATGCGCCGCGCGCTGTCTCTCGCCCTACGCGGCCCCCGCGGCGTGAATCCGCAGGTGGGAGCCGTGCTGCTCTCGCCCGACGGCACGGTGCTGGCCGAAGGGTGGCACCGCGGTGCCGGCACGGACCACGCCGAAGTCGACGCGCTGGGGAAGCTCGCTCTCGGCGCGGCGCGAGGCGCCACCGCGGTCGTCACGCTGGAACCCTGCAATCACACCGGCCGCACCGGCCCGTGCGCCGAGGCGCTCATCGCCGCCGGCGTCGTGCGCGTGGTCTACGCCGTCGCAGATCCCGGCGAGGCATCGTCCGGTGGCGCGGCCCGCCTGCGCGCGGCCGGCGTCGACGTCACGGGCGGCGTGCTGGCCGACGACGGCAGGGCGCTGCTGGACTCGTGGCTCACGGTGCAGCGGCTCGGCCGCCCCCACGTGACGGTCAAGTGGGCGCAGTCCCTCGACGGCCGCGCCGCCGCCGCCGACGGCACCAGCCAGTGGATCACCGGACCCCGCGCACGGGAAGACGTACACCGCCGGCGTGCGGATGCCGACGCGATCGTCGTCGGCACCGGCACCGTGATCGCCGATGACCCGGCGCTGACCGCCCGACGCCCGGACGGCGCGCTGTACGACGCGCAGCCGATGCCGGTGGTGGTCGGCCGGCGCACGATCCCCCACGACGCGCGCGTCCACCGGCATCCGCGCCCCCTCATGCTGCACGAAGGCGCCGATCTGTTCGGTGGGGACGAGGATGCCGCGACGTCGCTGCTGGCGCAGTTGCGCGACCGCGGCGTGCATCGCGTCTTCGTCGAGGGCGGTCCGACCCTCGCGAGCGCCTTCCTGCGCGCAGGACTCGCCGACCAGGTGCTGGCCTACATCGCGCCCACCCTTTTGGGAGGACCGGTCACCGCGATCGGGGACCTCGCGGTCGCGACCATCGACGAGCAGCTGCGCCTGGACGTGGCCGCCGTCGAACGACTCGGCGACGATCTGCTGATCGTCGCGACCCCCCGGCAAGCCCGGGGACCGGAACAGGAAGGAACCCGCTGATGTTCACCGGAATCGTGGAGGAACAGGGCGAGATCACCGCCGTCGCACCCTCGGGCGACGGCGTGCGGCTGACGGTGCGCGCACCGCTGGCGGTGTCGGATGCCGGGCACGGCGACTCGATCTCGATCAGCGGCGTGTGCCTGACGGTCGTCGACCAGGACGGCGACGCGTTCACCGCCGACGTGATGAAGCAGACTCTCGACATGTCGACCCTGGGCGAGGCCGCGCCGGGCGTGCACGTCAACGTCGAACGCGCCATGGCCGCGCACGGGCGCCTGGGCGGGCACATCGTGCAGGGCCACATCG
>NZ_JANJFJ010000151.1:0-1084 GCF_024626565.1 Microbacterium sp. zg.Y909 | reverse complement strand
CATCGACGGCACCGGCGAGGTGCTCGAGGTGCGCCCGGGCGATCAGTGGCGCGTGCTGCGGATCTCGCTCGATCCCGCGCACGCCCCGCTCGTGGTCGACAAGGGCTCGATCGCCGTCGACGGCGTCTCGCTCACCGTCAGCGCCGTGAGCCCGGCCGGAGCCGACCCGGCGTGGTTCGAGGTGTCCCTCATCCCCGAGACGCTCACGGCCACGACGCTCGGCGCCCTCACCCCCGGTCACCGCGTCAACCTCGAGACCGACATCCTCGCGCGCCACGTGCAGCGCCTGCTCGCATTCCCGCCGACCGCCGCGGCGGTCCCGAACGAAGGAGGCTCCCGATGAGCCTTTCCACCATCCCTCAGGCTCTCGAGGCGCTGCGCGCCGGGCGGCCCGTCATCGTCGCCGACGACGAGAACCGCGAGAACGAAGGGGACGTCGTCCTCTCGGCACAACTGGCGACCCCCGAGTGGATCGCCTGGACGGTGCGCCACTCGAGCGGCTTCATCTGCGCGCCCATGCCCGGCGAGTGGGCCGACCGGCTGGATCTCCCACCGATGGTCGAGGTCAACGAAGACGCCCGCGGCACCGCGTACACGGTCAGCGTCGACGCCGCCGACCGCGTCACGACCGGCATCAGCGCGGGCGACCGCTCGCGCACTCTGAATGTGCTGGCCGATCCGGATGCCACGCCCGCCAGCGTGATCCGCCCCGGCCACATCCTGCCGCTGCGCGCGGTGGACGGCGGCGTGCGTGAGCGCGGCGGCCACACCGAGGCATCGGTGGAGCTCATGCGCCTGGCCGGCCTCGAGCCGGTCGCCGCGATCTGCGAGCTCGTCGCCGACGACGGCTCGATGATGCGGCTTCCCGGCCTGCTCGAGCTCGGCGAGCGCGACGGCCTGCACGTCATCACGATCGAGCAGCTCGTGGCCTACCTCGACGAGCACGAGCCCGTGGCCTCGGCCGCGAAGCTGCCGCACCGCCGGCGCGTGAGCCTGCGCGCCGAGGCCAAGCTGCCCACCTCGCACGGTGTCTTCCGCGTGCTGGCATACAAGGACCGCATCACCGGCACCGATCACCTCGCCA
>NZ_JANJFJ010000150.1:0-10238 GCF_024626565.1 Microbacterium sp. zg.Y909 | reverse complement strand
GCCGAACCGGCATCCCCGCAGCACGCCCGCGGCGAATATGCGCGGACGAAAGCCGAGGCCGAGCTCATCGCCCTCGACCGCGACTCCCCCGCGATGCGCGTCGTGGCCGTGCGCCCCCACCTCGTGTGGGGGCCGGGCGACACCCAGCTGGTCGGCCGCATCGTCGACCGCGCGCGGCGGGGACGCCTGCCGCTGCTCGACGGCGGGCGGGCGCTCATCGACTCCACCTACGTCGACAACGCGGCCACCGGCATCGTCGCGGCGTTGCACCGCGCCGACGAGGCGCACGGCCGCGCGTTCGTGATCACGAACGGCGAGCCGCGGCCGGTCGGCGAGCTGCTGGCGGGCATCTGCCTCGCGGCGGGCGTCACCCCGCCGCGGTGGAGCGTACCCTCGGGCCTCGCGCGCGCCGCCGGCTCGCTCATCGAGCGCGCCTGGGCGCTGCGGCCCGGAGCGGACGAGCCGCCCATGACGCGGTTCCTGGCCGAGCAGCTGTCGACCGCGCACTGGTTCGACCAGCGCGAGACCCGCCGGGCGCTCGCGTGGGCGCCGTCGGTGAGCATCGATGAGGGGCTGCGGCGGCTCGCGGCGCACGCGGCCGCGACCGCCTGACGCCGCGGTCAGGCCAGCGAGAGGAAGAGCTTCTCCAGCTCCTCGGGGTTCGAACTACCCTCGGCGTCGGGGTCGTTCAGGCACTCCTTGAGCGCGGTGGAGATCACCAGGAACCCGGCGCGGTCGAGCGCCTTCGACACGGCCGAGAGCTGCTGCACGATGTCGCGGCACGAGGCGTCGGACTCGACGGCGGCGATCACTGCGGCCAGCTGACCATGCGCGCGGCGCAGCCGGTTGGCGATCTTGCGCTGCGCCTCGGGGTCGTGGACGACGACGGCTGCGGTGGCGGTGGAGTCGGTCATGGGGAGCCTTCCTCGGTGCGGCCGATTTGACATCCACGATACCCCACGGGGTATGTTCGAGATACCCCAGGGGGTATTGCCCCTCCCCTCGAACGAAGGAAACACGACATGTGTCGAGCAGTGACCTGCCGCGTCTGCGGCAAGACGACCTGGGCCGGCTGCGGCCAGCACGTGCAGAGCGTGAAGCGCAGCGTGGCGGCATCCGATTGGTGCAACGGCTCGCACACCGCCGATCAGATCGCGGCATCGACGAGCCAGCGCGGCGGATTCTTCGCCCGTCTGTTCGGCCGCTGATCCCGGCCCCTCACCTCCACCCCGCCCGAGAACCCCCAAAAGAAAGCCACCACCATGTGCGCACGCGTCACCTGCCCCCGCTGCCAGAAGCCGACCTGGGACGGTTGCGGCAACCACATCGAAGAAGCCCTCGCCGGAGTCGCTCCCGCCGACCGCTGCAGCTGCTGACCCCGCTCTCCACGCAAGGAACCCCATGCGCCGCCTTCTCCCCGCCGACCTCGGCTCCGTGTCGCACGCCTCGGACGCGACGGGGCTTCCGCTCGTGCGCTGACCGCCGACCCGCGTCGACGACGACCGAAGGCCCGTTCCGCCGCGTCAGCCGGCGAACGCCGCTTCGCCCTCCGGAAACGGCCACGGCGCCCACAGCGCGTCGCGCGGCAAGAGCGCCGCCGCGACGAGCAGGCGGTCGGCGGGATAGTCCTCGGCACGCCCCGATCCCGAAGACGTGGCGACGCCCGGCTCGTCGAGCGAGAAGAACACCGGCAATTGGCGCTGCCGATCGATCCCCTCGGCGAACCCGCCCTCGACCACGGTGCGCACCGTCCACTCCAGTTCGTCTGCACCCCGTTCCCACGTCTCATCGCACGCGTCGCAGCCGCACACCGGGAACGGAAAGTCGTGCAGCAGCCCTGCGTGCAGGATCACGCCGGGAAAGGCGGTGAACACGAAGGTGAGCACGGCGGCATCCGGGTCGCTGGGCGTCACCCGCACTGCCCGCGTCACCGACGCGGGCAGGCGCAGCAGATCATCGGATGCCGCAGGGTCGTCGACGACGGCGACGTCGAAGGTCTCGGCGAGCCAGGCGATGAGGGCCTCGGCGACGGTGTGCAGCGGGGCGAACCGCTCACGGTTGCTCACGACGGAATAGGACTCCGACGGGGGCGACTGCGGCCACCGGCGGCCGTAGTCGACGGTGCCGACGTCGTCGGTGAAGGTCTGCGGCGCAACGTCGGGCCGCACGTAGTCGGTCATTCCGGAACGGTACCGCGCGGGGGCCGCGGCGTCACCCGGTCACTCAGAGCGGACGGCGTCGATGACCCAGGTCACTGCGAATCGATCGGTGAGCATGCCGAACCCGGGGCTCCACGACGATGCGGCCAGCGGTTCGATTGGCGGATCTGCGCGCGTCGGACGAAGCCGGCGCACCCGAGGAGTCGACCTCGCGACCTCGGCGGCGCAGGAGACCACGGCGCCTGACGTCGTGACCGTGCTCAATCCTCGGGCCGGCGGCGCAGCCGCTTGACGTCGGTGCGCTGCTTCTTCGCGGTCAGGCGCCGCTCCTTCGCTCCCCGGGTCGGCTTCGTCGCGCGGCGGGATGGCGCCGGTGGTCGCAGTGCGTCGGCGACGAGCGCCACCAGCCGTTCGCGCGCGGCGTCGCGGTTGCGCACCTGGGCGCGATGCTCGGATGCCGTGATGGTCAGCACTCCCCCGATCAGACGACCCGACAGCCGCTGGAGGATCCGCTCGCGCTGATGAGGGGTCAGGGATGCCGAGCCGGCGGCATCCCATACCAGCTCCACCCGCGAGTCGGTGGTGTTCACACCCTGCCCGCCGGGTCCAGAGGAGCGTGAGAATCGCCACGTCAGCTCCGACTCCGCGATCGTCAGCCCAGGCGTGACGCGCAGTCCGGGTCGATAGGCGGCGGGCATAGGTTCATTCTGGCGTCTGGGCGATGGGAGGTCACCCGGAGACGCCCGTCGCCATCGTCGCTACCGTGGGGCGCATGATGGCTCACGCCGACGCACTCTTGACCTCCGCCCGCGCCACCGAGGAGGCGATGCTGACTCCTGAGCTCCGGCGCGATCCCAAGCGGGTGCGAGAACTGCTGCACCCGGACTTCGTCGAGGTGGGCCGGTCGGGCCGGCGCTGGTCTCGCGACGATATCGTGACGGCCCTCGTCAACGAACACCCCCTCCCGGTCGTGACGGACGAGTGGGAGGCAGTGCAGCTCGCGCCGGATTTGGCGCTGGTCACCTACACGATCACCGGACCTGGGCAGCCGAGCCGGCATTCGTCCCTGTGGGTGCAATCCGACGGACGCGTACGGCTGCGCTTCCATCAGGGAACATTCGTCGCGCAGGAGTGACGGCGGAGCCGCGTGCACGTCGGGCATGCGTTCGGGATACGGGCGGGCGAACGTCACTCCCCGCGCAGCTGGGCGAGCAGTTCGGCGGCGCCGCTGCCGGTGGCCTCGACGATCCGCCCGTTGGCCACGCGGTAGAAGGCGAACTCCGCCACATTGACGTGACGACGCGTCGACGCGATGCCCCGGAACGCGTTCTGGTGCGTGCCGCTGCCGCGCAGGTGCGCGGCGACGCGGTCGTCTTCGACGACGAGCTGAATGCGGCGCCAGCGCCAGTCCGGAAAGGCGTGGAACAGATCCGCGAGATCCTCGATCCACGCGTCCGCCCCTCCCGGAAGGTGCGCCCGACGCACCGCCGGGTCGAGGAACGACCGGATGGCCTCGAGGTCGTGGCGATTGACCGCGTCGACGTAGTCCGCGAACCACTCGCGCAGCTCCCACGACTCCATCCGTCCATTATCGAGGCGGATGCCGACACGGAGCCGGTCGGCGTCACCCGAGCAGCGGGCGCAGTGCCTCCACGAACGGATGCATCCGCCGCGCCATGACCGTGTCGAGCGGCTCACTCACCTCGGGGGCAGCGGCCCAGTCCGAGGTCGCGCGCTCGCCGATGGCCATGAGCGCGCGGATCACATCCCCCGCGCGGTCACGATCGAGCTCGGGCGCGCACCGGTGCACGTGCTCCAGGATCTCCCCGCTGAGCGCCGCGGTGCGCAGAGCCGCCGCCGCCCGCAGCTCGTCATCGGCATCCACGATGCGCCAGCGTGCGGTGAACGACGCGCGGTCGGCGGTGCTGTAGTGCGCGAGGGCGAGGATCGCGGCGACGATGGCGTCCATCGCGGGCAGACCCTCGGAAGCCGCCAAGCTCTGCCGCATCCGCTCGGCCCGTGCGTCGAACTCGTCCCACATGAGGTCGCGCTTGGCAGGGAAGTACGAGAACAGCGTCGTGCGGCTGACGCCGACCTCCCGCGCGATCTCGGTGAGCGACGTCGCGGCGTACCCCTGCTTCGCGAACAGGCCGATGGCGATGGCGCGCACCTCGTCCCGGCTCGCGCGCCGCGGGCGTCCCGGGCCTTTGGCCACCACTCCACCGTTCGCGCTCACCCCGTCACTCTACATTTCCGAACACCGTTCGGATATTGTGGAATCGGTCGGGAAACCCCGCCGACCAGACCCGAAGGCATCAGGAGGCCGCCATGAAATCCGTCCACGTCACCGGTGTGAACCAGATCGACTGGGTCGAGGTCGACAAGCCCGAGGTCGGCCCACGGGATGTGCTGCTGCGCATCCGTGCGTGCGGCATCTGCGGCTCCGACGCCATGTACGCCAGCTACGGCGGCATCCCGCCCCGTCAGGGTGCCACTCCCCTCGGGCACGAGCCTGCCGCCGAGATCGTCGAGGTCGGCGCCGAGGTCGAGGGCTTCGCCGTGGGCGACCACGTCGTCATCGACACCATGCGCTTCACCGACGGACTGCTCGGCTCCGGCGGCGCCCAGGGCGGCTTCACCCCCTACGTCGTCGTGCGCGACGCCACCCCGGGCGTGCAGCTGAAGGTCATCCCCGACCACGTGCCGTGGGATGTCGCCGCGCTCAACGAGCCGATGGCCGTGGCCCTGCACGCCGTCAACCGCACGGGAGTGAAGGAGGGCGACAAGGTCGTCATCTTCGGCGCCGGCCCCATCGGCCTGGGCGCGCTGCTCGGCTACCGCCGCAAGGGCGCGAGCCACATCGTCGTCGTCGACGTGATCCCCTCCCGCCTGGAGAAGGCGCTGGAGATCGGCGCGGATGCCGTCATCGACTCCTCCAAGGAGGACGTCGGCACACGCCTGGTCGAACTCCACGGCGACGGCGCGACCCCGTGGGTGCGCGGTGTCCGCCCCGCCACCGACATCTACCTGGATGCCGCGGGTGTCGCCGTCGTACCCCAGACCGTCACGAGCATCGCCAAGCACGGCGCAACGCTCGGCATCGTCGCGGTGCACAAGAAGCCGGTCGAGCTCGACTTCGGCGGCATCCTCCAGAGCGAGATGAACATCGTGTGGGCGATGGGCTACCCGACCGAGATCTTCGAGGTGACCGACGACATCGTGGAGAACTGGGAGAAGTACGCCAAGATCATCAGCCACCGGTTCCCGTTCGAGCAGACCCTTGAGGCGCTCGAGCTCGCCGCGACGCCGGGCGCGGCAGACAAGGTGACCGTCGTCTTCGACTGACACCGCGCGCTGAACGGCGGCCCGTCTCTGCGATCCGCAGGGCGGGCCGCCGTCATCCGGCAGGTGCCCGAAGCGCGCCGTCAGGGATAGGGTCCACCGCATGGAGCTCCCGAAGATCGGCGCACCCGCAGGCCGTGCCCTGGCGCAGGCTCAGATCCGCACGATGGACGATGTGCGACGCGTGGGTCTGGATCACATCGCGACGCTTCACGGAGTGGGCCCGAAGGCCGTCGAGCTGCTGCGGGAGGCGCTGGCGGACTGACCCGACCCTCACCCGGAGGTGTCGGTCCACGAGGCGATGTCGACGCCGTGGTTGTCCGGGGACGCCAGCGACCACCACGCCGGCGCCTGGGTGTCATCGACCAGGCGGCCACCTGCGGCGAGCGCGGCATCCACCCGCGCCTGCGCCTGATCGGCGGGAACGAAGACATCGAAGTGCGTGCGCCCGCGCGCCAGGGTGTCCCCGGTGATCGGGTTGAACGCCAGTTGCGGGCCACACCGCAGCGGGTCGATGGCATCCGTCTCGCCGAGCGGCTCGTAGCCGAGCGCCGCCAGGAAGAACGGTCGCACGTCGACCTGCGAGTGCTGTGCCACGTAGATGCCGACCGACTGGGCCAGCGACGGATCAGCGGTCAATCCGTGCTCGGCGGCAGCGAGCGAGACCGCGGCGGCGAACTGCGGCGTGGCCGCGGGGATGCCCTGCTGCGTGCGGTTGGGCACGCGCACGACGACGCCTTCGGGCCGCAGGTCGACATCGGGCAGGATGCCGAAGCGTTCGGCCGCGGCGACGATCGGGCCGATGAGCTCGGCTGCCTGCGCCAGCGACGTCGCGGTGAAGACGGCGTGCGGGCCGACCTCGGTGACCCGCCAGTCCACGACGTCGGGGGCACGGTGGAACTCCGCAGCGGAAATGCCCGCGGGCGCGTTCGTCGACTCGTCCATCGGAAGAACCCCTTCTGCAGCGGCATCGTCATCATCGGCGGCGCCTGGCGGGCAACACGGTACTCGCGGAGGCGGGTGGGCGATACGTCAGTCCGGTCGCCGATGCCGTCGGCATCCGCCCGTCGGGGGCTACGGGCGCCCGATCTGGCGCTCGCGACGTGCATGATCGTCGGATCCGCGCGATGCAGTCGCCACTTCTCCCCGCGCCGCGGTTTGGCCTCGACGATCCCAAAAAGGTATGGTCCGGTGCGGCATCACCGGTCGTCGCCCCGCTGGTGAGCAGTCGTTTCCGAAGCCCCTGGGAGGTTGATGATGGAGTTCTACCGGTTCGATGCTGGCAGCGGCGAGAAGGTCTCGCACTTCGACTCGGACTTCGTTCTCTCCCGCATCGTCCGCACCGACAGCGCCGTGAACATCGGCTGCATGCATTTGGGCGCGAACGGCGTTGTCGGATATCACCAGACGGCGGCGCCTCAGCTGCTGCTCGTCATCAGCGGGCAGGGCGCCGTCCGAAGCGGAGAGGAATCCGTCCGCATCGGCGCAGGGGATGCCGTCTTCTGGACGAGGGGCGAGTGGCACGAGACGACATCCGAACAGGGATTGACCGCGCTTGTCATCGAGAGCGCGGAGCTCGACCCCGCCCGCTACATGCCTTCGAGGTCGATGTCGTGAGCCGTTGAGGTCACGCAGCTGACGACGGCGTACCCTTCGGCAGACCCTCGAGCCCCGCGGTGACGAGGTGGGTCAGATCGACCGAGAAGATCGGCCGCACATCGATGTCGCTCGGCTGCGGCAGGGGCATGTCATCCCTCCGGGGAACCGTCGCACGGTGACCGGGCACCACCGCGCGAGACGACCGGGCCGGTGAACCGGTGGTGGGCCTATTCATCGCCATCGAACAGCCCTCCGTCGAGGATGCGGTTGTAGCGCAGCCGCAGCGCGCGTTCCGTGCTGGCCGCGAGGCCTGCCACGACCAGCGAGATGTTCAGCCACGCCGGCAGCCGGATGGGACTGACGAATGTGCCGATCCGCTCCGCGATCAGCGGGAACTGCGTGACGGTCTCGATGAGCTGCGGCACGGCGAGCACGAGAGCCACGACGAGCACGATCAGCGAGGCGGCGCTGATCGCGTGGCTGAGCGCCGGGGCGGTCCGGTCCAGCCGTGCGCGCCGACCCTCGGCGGATGCCGGGTCGGGGGTGAGCTGCCGTTCCGACCCGTCGTACGCGACGTAATGCGCGCGCCGCAGCCCGAAGCCGCTGGTCACCACCTCGATGCGTCCGCCCGGCACCGGGAACACCCCCGGAAGCCGTGACCGGCCTGCGTGACGACCGTCGCGGTAGAGGTCGGCCCACACCACGCCGTCGTCGTCTCCCCCGTGCCGCACGTCGACCGACCACGTCCCGAGCCGACCGCTGGGGTCGACGAGGCGGAGATGAAAGAGCGAGCGGGCGAAGGACTGCCACCAGCGAAAGCGCGGCAGCGGGTGCCCGTCTCCGGCGGCGGAATGGCGCGACGGGCGATGCGTGCCACCCCAGGCCATTCCGCCGTCCAGCGGCTCGTCGGATTGCGAAGCCATCGCCGCTTCACACCCCCACGACGTAGGTCAGAGCGAGCCAGAACCCGACGGTGGTCACCGTCGTCCACAGCACGATGGCGACGGCCTGCCAGAGCAGCACCCACGCCCGCGAGGTTCCTGCGGCGACGAGCATGGCCGAGGTGAACTGGGTCGGGATCGCGAGAGGCCCGAGAATGCTCGCACCCGGCACCCCGAAGCGCACGAGCCACGTCTTGACGCGCTGGCGCCCCTTCGATTCGGGCTTGGCGGATGCCGGCGGCACGATGGCCGCGGCATCCCCCTCGTCCTCGAGACCAGCGAGCGACGAAGCGCCCACGGTCGCGCCGACCCGCGCGCTGCTGCGGTTGACGACGGCGGTGCGTGCCTGCGACGTGAGCAGCACGATGATCAGCACGGTCAGGAAGTTGCCCGCAACCGCGGCCGCTGCCGCGGCGACCGGGTGCATCCCGCCGACCATGCCGATCACCGCCCCCACCTCCCCCTCGACCATCGGGATCGCGGCGGCGAGCGCGACGACGAGAGGTTTGACGAGCTCGGGCACCTGGGTGGCGAGCTCTTGCAGGTTCAGGATGAGTTCTTGCACGAAGTTCATGGCATTTCCATTTCTGTTGTGGTGGGCGGAGAGTAAGGAGATCCCCTGTTCTCAGAACAGGGTCAAATCGTCGGATCGTGCGGCTGTCAGCACTCGCTCCTGCGCGAGCAAGCCGGCGCGGGAGAGCACGTCGATCTGCGCGGGGTTGTACAGCTCCCCCACCGCCTCGACGAAGGCCTGCCGCGTCACGCGCGCGCTGTGGGACGCATGCCCTGCGGGGTCGTAGAGCCACGGATAGTCGATGAGGTTCTGCGCCAGGGTCGGCGCGAGCCGCTCGGCGAGCCGCTGGCGGGTCGCCTCGTCGGCGTCGGCCGGCAGGGCGGTGATCTCATCGCCGACCGCGCCGGTCGCGGCATCCACTTCGACCATGCGGCGCAGATCCGCCATCGCCTCCTGGTCGTAGAGCCGGCTATAGATGTGGAGGATCGAGCTGTCGGCCTCGGAGAGGTGCGCCGCAACCGACGCGAACCCGGCGGGGGCATCGGCGGGGGCGTCATCACGCAGGATCTCGGCGATGTCCGCGCGTGCCTGCTGCAGGCGCTCGATGTGGGCCGCGAGCTCCGCATCCAGCGCCCGCAACGCGGCGGGCATCCTCTCGTCGCCCGAGCCCACGGGACCCACTTGAGAGAGGGGGATGCCGAGCTGTACCAACCGACGGATGCGCAGCAGCCGCACGAGGTGCCGCACCCCGTACTGCTTGTAGCCGTTGTAGCGGCGTTCGGGCTCGTCGAGCAGGCCGAGCCGGTGGTAGTGCCGGATCGTGTTGACGGTCGTGCCCGCCAGGTCGGCGAGCTCGCGGGTGCTCCACGCCATGGCTCGCTCCTACTGTGCGATGCCGGCGCCGCGTGCGCCCAGCAGGATGCCGGCGAGGGCTGCGGCCAGGCTGACGGCAACCGCGTCATGCGTGTCGGCGTCGTCCCGCGCTAGAGGTGCGCGGGTCAGGCTGCCGGGCGTCGGCGCGGTGGGCGGTCGGACGACGGCGCCGACCTCCGCCGCGGGTGATGAGGTGCTCATCGGGGTCCCTTTCCTTGATGGTCCCGTCAGGCTCGCACCGGCGCCCTCACCGTCGCGTCGGTAGCCGTCCCTACGCGAAAAGTCCGCAGACCGCGGGGGTATTTGTTCGCGTCGGTGACAATCACCTAGTACGGTGGCGACCACCCGAAGGGAGCCACCCGTGACCCACCTTCTCGGCCGACATGCCGAGCGCGAAGCAGTCGAAAAGCTCCTCACCCGGGCACGAAGCGGGCACAGCGGAGCGCTCGTGCTGCACGGTGAGGCCGGCATTGGAAAGACCGCGCTGCTTGACCACGCCCGTGCGGCCGCGGTCGCGTCGGGGTTCCGGGTGGAGATCTCGGTCGGTGTGGAGTCGGAGTCGCAGTTCGCGTTCGCCGGCCTGCACCAGTTGTGCGCGTCGCTGCTGCATCACGCGCGTACCCTGCCCGAACCGCAGCAGACCGCGCTGGGGGTGGCGTTGGGACAGCAGGCGGGCGATCCCCCCGACCGCTTTCTCGTCGGGCTCGCGACCCTCAACCTGCTGGCCGAAGTGGCCGAGGAGCGGCCGCTGCTGTGCCTCGTCGACGATGCGCAGTGGCTCGACGATGCCTCCGCGCAGGTGCTCGCGTT
>NZ_JANJFJ010000149.1:0-10239 GCF_024626565.1 Microbacterium sp. zg.Y909 | reverse complement strand
ATGGCTGAGCGCGTCCGTCGCCTGTCGTCGGATGCCTGGAGACGTCGCATAGTCAGGCCTAGTGCACCACCCTGCTAAGGTGGAGTCCCCTTATGGGGACCGAGGGTTCAAATCCCTCCGTCTCCGCCAGTCGATGGTCCGAGATCCCTTGAAACACTGGGATCGCGGGCCATAGCTGTCTCATAGGGCGGCCGGTAGCCACGGCGCTTCGCCGAGCGCTTGTCTATGTCGGCGCTATGGTGGCCTCATGGTTCTTCAGTACATTCGCCTGCGCTCGGCCTGAGTCGGCGCTCCCCGCCACCCTGCTGGTGGCATCGATCAGTGTGCCCTCCCGGGCGGCCGACGACGAGTTGCCGATGAAAGAGATCTCTTTCTCAGCGACAGGAACCAACCATGAATGCACGAACCACTTCTCCCGTCGATCCGTCGACCACCTTTCTGCTGGTCCACGGGGCCGGCACGAGCTCGTCCATGTGGGCGCCACTGCAGCGGCAGCTGGCGGTCGATGGCTACCGCTCGTACGCCATCGACCTGCCCGGTCATGGACTCCACGCCCAGTATCCGGTCTCCTACCAGGCGCCTCAGGATCTCGAAGCCCTCGGTTCCGAATTCTCCACGCTGGCGAGCGTCACTTTGGACGACAACGTCGACGCGGTCCTCTCCGCCGCGCGTGCCCTTGCGAAGACCGGCCCGGTCCGGCTCGTCGGGGCGAGCCTGGGCGGGATCACGATCGGCGCTGCGGCGAGCCGTGCGCCGGAACTCTTCGCACACATCGTGTACGTTTCGGCCTGGGTGTGCGTCGAACGTGCGAACCCCATCGAGTGGATGGGCGAACCCGAGTTCGCCACGAGCATGTTGCCGGAGTTGACCGGCGTGGCCGTTGGCGACCCTGCAGTGGTCGGCACGGGGCGGGCGAACTATCGCACTGCTGACCGGACGCAGCTCGGCCTGCTGCATGAGGCGACGATGGCGGAGGCAACCGAGGCGGAGTTCTTGGCCTTCCTGAACATCATGCAACCGGACGAGTCGGTGCTTGTGATGATGGGCGACGGATCGGTCGACCCGAACACCTGGGGCGCGATCCCGAGGACGTTCGTCCGGCTCAGCCAGGACCGCTCCATCCCGCCTGCTCTGCAGGACCGGATGATCGCGGCCGCTGACCGTGCCGTGCCGCACAACGAGTTCGCCGTGCACACGATCGACAGTTCCCACGCCGGGTTCATCCGTCACAGTGAGACGGTCGCATCCATACTCACTGGGAGCTGAGTTCTGTCCGAGAGGGCTGTCGGCAGTGGGTGTGATCTGCCGACAGCCCTCTTGGTGCCGCGAGTTCGCTGCCTACAGGAGCGCACCTCTCAGGTGATCCCAGTGGTGGTTTTTCAACTGATCGTTCTTGGTCCGGGGCCGACGATCGGTGAGCATGCGCGATTGGCTGCTTGGTCTGCGGAGCTACCACAGGTCCACCGCCGGTTGCGGTACGCACTGCAAGCGGCGCAGGGCGCTGCCGGCGCCAACCCCTCCGACGGTGCCGCGCGGGAGCTTCTGCTGTTCTGCCACGGCTTCTGCCTGGCGCTGAGCGGGCATCACGAGGGTGAGGACCGCGAGCTGTTCCCGGCGATCGCTGCTGCACATCCTGAGTTGCGGGACGCGCTCCGGTACCTGCAGCAGGGCTCCGTCTGCGCGAAATCCTCGCAGCCGCCGAACTCGACGTCCTGCCCGTAGAACTGATCCAGGGCACCCGGTGCGCTTGCGTCGGGCTCGGCAGTCGCGCCGGCGGTGCATGCGCTCATCAGCATCGTCATGATCCCGACCGCGGCCAAGGCCGTGAGGCGCCGGACCCGTCCTCGTTCCGATTGGTCTGTGTGCGTCATGTGCCCAGCGAAGGGCCTGTCCCGGGAACAGGGGCAAGTGGCTCCGGAATGCCCTCGCCCGGGGCAGTTGACCCGGTTCCGGCAACACGGTGTTCGCTTGCGACTGATGGCGGCACTGTGCCGTCCCGTAATCGAAAGGACCCGCATCATGGGCTACATCGCCGTCGGAAACGAGAACAGCGCTCCGATCGAGCTGTACTACGAAGACCAGGGGGCCGGCCAGCCCGTCGTCCTCATCCACGGGTACCCGCTCGACGGGCACAGCTGGGAGCGTCAGACCCGGGAACTGCTCGCCCAGGGATACCGGGTCATCACGTACGATCGCCGGGGTTTCGGCCAGTCATCCAAGGTGAACGCGGGCTACGACTACGACACCTTCGCGGCCGACCTCAACACCGTGCTCGAGACTCTCGAGCTGCAGGATGTCGTGCTGGTCGGATTCTCGATGGGCACCGGCGAGCTCGCCCGCTACGTGGGTCGCTACGGGCACGATCGCGTCGCGAAGCTCGCTTTCCTCGCTTCCCTCCAGCCCTTCCTCGTGCAGCGCGACGACAACCCCGAAGGCGTTCCTCAGGGGGTGTTCGACGGTATCGAGGCCGCTGCCAAGGGCGACCGCTTCGCCTGGTTCACCGACTTCTACAAGAACTTCTACAACCTCGACGAGAACCTCGGATCCCGCATCAGCGAGCAGGCGGTGGCCGGCAGCTGGAACGTCGCGGTCGGCAGCGCGCCCGTCGCCGCCTACGCGGTCGTCTCGTCCTGGATCGAGGACTTCCGCGGCGACGTCGAGGCCGTACGAGCGGCGGAGAAGCCCACGCTCATCCTGCACGGCACCAAGGACAACATCCTCCCGATCGACGCGACCGCCCGCCGCTTCCACCCAGCAGTCCCGGCTGCCGAATATGTCGAGATCGAGGGCGCCCCGCACGGACTGCTCTGGACGCACGCCGACGAGGTCAATCGCGCGCTGACCTCCTTCCTCGCGAAGTGACGTCGGTGGCTTCGAGAGGTCTGAGGGAGAAGCACATGCAGGACTTCAAGGTCGGTGACACCGTCCAGGCCACGGGATCCAGGATGACGGGCAACGTCGGAACCGTCATATGGATCGACCACAAGCGCGAGAGGTATCTGGTGCTGATCTCTCCGCAGACGCAGAACTACTTCATGGCGGACGAGCTGAGGCGGTACGCGTGACGGCGGACCCCAGCGGCTTGCGTCAGCCGGCGATGACCACCCGCGCCCAGCTGCGCGATGCCCTATCCACCGAAGCGGATGCCGCTGAGCGCGGGTGATCGTGTCGGCGGGTTACTGCGGCGTCAGCGTCCATTCGGCCTTGGACGACACCTGCACGAGGGCGGGCCCGGTCATCTCGGCCGTCTCATCCGCCGGGCCGGTGCCGTTGAGGATGAGGGGGTTGGTCATGCCGTTGCGGTAGGCCCACACTGCGTGGTTGCCGCGCTGCTCGCCGTTGACGAAGGCCACCGACTCGAACTCGCCCGTCATCCAGAACGCCTGATCGCCCGTGCCGGTGACCGCCCCGTCGAAGCTGGGGGCGTTCTCGACATCGTCCACGACGAGCTCCCAGGTGCCGTCGGCCTCGACCGCGATAGCCGTCATCGCCGAGCCGTCGGTCATGTTCACCAGCCGCGATCCGGAGTAGGCGCCGATGCCGTTCACCAGCATCCCCTCCTCGGAATCGGAGGTCACCAGGACATTGCCGGTGCAGTCCTCGCACGTGAACGACACGATGGCGGCGCCGGCGACGGCGACCGGGATCACCATGTCGCCGGTACCGGCGAACTCCTCACGCTCCACGGCGGAGTCGGCGGCATCCTCCTCCGGAGCCTCTTCCACGGCCGCCGGGGCAGGGCCGACGCCGGCATCGCCGGCATCGTCGGCATCGTCGTCGTCCTGGCTCACGAACCAGATGACGCCGATCACCAGCGCCAGGGCCACGAAGCCGATGAGTGCCCACACCCACCAGGGCACCTTCTTCTTCGGCGTGTTCGGCTGGCCGGTCGAGCCGGCAGCGGACTGAGCGGTCGCGGTTGTCTCGGTACTCATGTCGTCTTCCCCCGGGTTTCCGCCGCGGCATCCGTGTCGCGGGATCAGCGCCACCGTAGCGTGGGCGGGCCGCGGGCCCCGATGGGGAGATCTGCCCTTGCGTGTGCCGCTCAGCGTGCGGTATCGGATGCCGGACGGCTCGCCGTGCCGCTGAGCAGGGACTGGGCGAGCATCGTGGAGCCCGCCACGGCCGCGGGCATGACCGCCACCGCCCCGAGCGGCACCAGGAAGCACAGCTGCGTGGCGATGCCGAATCCGAGCGCGCGACCTCGTTGCGTGCGCAGCAGGCGCCGCCGCGAGCGTCGGTCGATGCCGCGGGCCGCCAGCGCCCGCGCCGTCAGTTCGTCGGCGAGCAGCCACCCGGTGAGGACGATGCCGGTTGCGGCCCCCAGGGGTCCTCCGATCAGCGGGACGAGCCCGCCGAGCGCCGCGAGGACGGCGATCCCGAGACCGCGGGCGATGAGGGCCAGTGAATCGGCGGCGGACCGCCAGAATCCGTATGGCGCGTCCAGCCCCTCGCTGCCGGTCTCTGACTCGACAGCCCGCCAGATGCGGTCGTAGAACGGCTCGCCGACGATCAGGGTGAGGGCCGTGAACGACACCGCGACGACCACCAGCGCCGCCGCGAACACCGCCGTGCCCGCAGCGACGCGCACAACCGTGGTCCACACCGCCGGCCACCCGTCGGCGAAGGGGGTGAGCGCCTCGGCGATCGACGGCAGGAAGAATACCAGGGTCACCAGGCCCACGAGGAACAGCGCCCCCACGATGGCGGCGGGCACGAGCCCCCACGCCATCAGGCCGGGCCGCCGACGCCACAGGCCGAAGCCGCGGGCCAGATCGCCCAGGCCCCGAGTCAGTTCGCGCATAGCCCTTCAGCGTAGAGGTCGTGGACTCCACACCGACGCCGAAGTGGGGTGGCCGGGGTGCCTGACCCTCGACTGAAGCCGGAACAGCGCCCCCCAGCGCCACAGCTTCGTCGGGGTGCACCCCGGCCACCTGCTCCTCCCGCGAGACCGCCGGTCCCCTGGGTGTCTCTTCTCCCTGTCGGTGCGCCGACGCTGTCGGGCCCCGTCGGGTGGCGGGTGAGTGAATGCCAATTTACCGCCGCGTGGTCAACCGGACGGCGCCGGCAGCGGTTCCCGGACGTTCCCGGACGGTCCCGGAACCACGATCTCCGCAGCCGAGCGTCCCGCGTCCGCGCGCTATGCTCCTCAGCAGCCGGCCGTCGCCCGCGAGCTCTGGGGAGGGGCGAGTGCACACGAACGACCCGCTCCCATCGGGGAGCATCATGGACCGCTTCGTCGCGGACTTCCAGCTGCTCAGGCTCACGGCCGGAGACGTCAGCTACGCGCAGATCGCGGAGCGGGTGCGCCGGCTGCGGGAAGCCCGCGGAATGAGCGAGGCCGCCGCCTACGTCGGACGCTCCACCGTCTACGATGCCTTCCGTGCCGGCCGGCGCCGCATCAACGCACGGCTGGTGGCGGACATCGCGACCGTTCTGGGTGAGGATGCCGAGCGGGCGGCGTACTGGCGGGATTACTGCGTGCGTGCCCGTGCCGAAGAGGTCGGCCCAGCCACCCCAGTCACCCCAGCCGTCCCCACCAGTCCTCCCGAACCGGCCCCCGCCCCTGCGCAACCCGTCCCGGCCCCGAGAGACGAAGCCGCGATCCCGCCTGTCGCGTCCCGTCCCGTCGTCCGTTCGTTCCTGCTGGCCGGCACGATCATCGTCGCGCTGGGGGTCGCCGCCAACATGGCGGGATCGATCTTCGTCCGCACACTCGCGCTGCCGCTGTATCTCGACATGGTGGGCACCGCGATCGTCTCGGTCGCGCTGGGTCCCTGGTACGGCGTCGCCGTCGCGATTCTCACGCACGGGCTGTTCGCGCTCTTCGAATGGACCCTCGTGGGAATCCCGTTCACCGTCGTCAACATCGTCGGCGCTCTGGTCTGGGGATACGGCGTGCGGCAGTGGCGAATGGGGCGCTCCCCCTCGCGCGTCCTCGTGCTCAGCCTGCTCGTCGGCGTGTGCTGCACGCTCGTGGCGACGCTGCTGATCATGTTCGTTTACGGCGGGTTCTCGATCAACGCCGGCGCCCAAACGCTGTCGGGCAACCTCGTGGCCATCGGTCACCAGTTCTGGGGTGCGGTGTTCTCGTCGAACATCATCACGTCGCTGATGGACAAGCTGATCTCGGGGTTCATCGCGCTCGCCCTTCTGCCGCTTCTCGTGCGCCATCTGGCCGGGCGACCCGATCACGCGATCCAAGGCCTCGGACGCCTCGTCTCCGGGCGCCCCGACACCTCCGGCGCGAGCTGAGGTCCGCCTTACGCGCGACCCTTGACGATGAGGTTCCAGTAGACCCAGGGCAGCACGTAGCGGTCGAGGATCCACGTCAGGCGGCTTTCCCGCATCGACCCCTTCCACCAGGGCAGGGTCGGCTCCGGGTCACCGTCGCGGTCGAACTCCGCGAACACCACGGTGTCGCGCGAGACGGTGAAGGGGCACACCGAGTAGCCGTCGTACCGGGCAGGCAGCGGCCGTCCCTCGAGCGCGGCGAGCAGGTTGTCGACCAGCACGGTGCTCTGGGTGCGGATCGCTCCGCCCGAACGGGGCGTCTGCGTCTCGGCGGCATCGCCCAGTGACCACACGGTCGGCACTCGGCGCGAGCGTAGCGTCTCGGGATCGATGTCCACGTATCCGCGGGCGTCGGCGAGTCCCGAGGTCTGCAGCCAGGCCGGCGGCCCCTGCGGCGGCTCCGCGTGCAGCAGGTCGTAGCCCAGTACCTCTTCCCGGCCGCCGTGCGCGAGGGTCACGGTGCGTGCGGTGGCATCCACGCTCGAAAGATCGGTCGCCCGCCGCACCTCGATGCCGTACTCGGCGACCTTCCGCCGCAGCTCGGCGTCGACCTCGGCGACGTGGAAGAGCTCGGGCTCGGGGGTGGCGAAGACCACGCGGACATCTTCGAGCACTCCGCGAGCACGCCACCAGTCGCAGGCGAGGTACATGGGCTTCTGCGCCGCGGCGGCGCAGGATGCCGGGCTCGGAGACTGCACGAAGACCACCGTGCCGCCGGTCAGGTCCCGCAGCGCCGGCGACGCCTTGCGCGCGAGCTCCAGATCGTAGTTCGAGACTCCGGCCTCGGTGCGCATGGCTTCGGCGAGCCCGGGGACGGCGTCCCAGAGCATGCGGATGCCGGGGCAGATCACGAGATCGTCGTAGGGCAGCTCCGCGCCGCCGGCGACCTGCACCGTCTGCCGCGCGGAGTCGATGGCGGTGGCGGCATCCTGCACCCACCGCACCCCCCGGGGCGTCACCTTCGCCTGCGGCCGCACCGCGTCGGCCACCCGCGCCCGACCACCGGCGATGTGCGACTGCAGCGGCGCGAAGATGTGCGTCTCCCGTGGTTCGATGACGGTGACGTCGCGCACGCCGGCTCGGCGCAGCCGCCCCGCGACGCTGAGGCCGGCATTGCCTCCGCCGATGACGACGACCCGATGACCTGCGCGGGCTGTGCGTGATGCTGAGGTCATGCCCCCCAGTAACCCCTGCCGGCTCCGACTGGACAACGGGCTTGCCCGGCGCGGCCCGATCGCCTAGGCGGGCTGTCGGCATCGACGAATACGCGAGCGAGACGATGATGTGGCGCGCGGGCAAGCACACGCCTCCGGCCTTGGCAACCACCTGCCCGGCAGCGTCGCTCATGCCGATACTGCTGGTCGGGCCTCGCCCCCGGGCGCCCCGCACGATGGAAGGACGGCAACAGTGAGCCAGCACCAGAACACCCGCACCGACGCGCCACACCCCGACCAGGCGGACAAGCCCGACAAGCCGACCGAGATCAGCAAGCGCTCCTGGAAGTACGTGCTCGGCAAGACCATCCGCGAGTTCACCGCCGACGGCTGCGTGGATGCCGCGGCGGGACTGACCTACTACGCGGTGCTCGCGATCTTCCCGGCGCTCATCGCCATCTTCTCGCTGCTCGGCGTCGTCGGGCAGAGCGGTGCCGCGGCCGACGCTGTGCTGGGCATCGTCGAGGACGTGGCCCCTGGCGACACCGCCGACGCCTTGCGCGGCCCCGTCGAGCAGCTGTCCGAGGCCCCGGGCGCCGGCCTGGCGCTGATCATCGGCATCCTGGTGGCACTGTGGTCGGCGTCGGGGTACGTGGGAGCGTTCAGCCGGGCCATGAACCGCATCTACGAGATCGAAGAGGGGCGGCCCTTCTGGAAGCTCCGCCCCATGCAGCTCGTGGTGACCATCATCGCCGTCGTCTCGTTGGCGCTGGTCGCGATCGGGCTGGTGCTCTCCGGCGACGTCGCCGACGCGGTGGGCAGTGCGCTCGGCCTGGGTGAGGGCGTGCGCCTGGCATGGGACATCGCCAAGTGGCCGGTGCTGCTGCTGATCGTGGTCTTCCTCGTCGCGGTGCTGTACTACGCCACCCCGAACGCGAAGCAGCCCAAGTTCCGCTGGGTCAGCATGGGTGCGCTCCTGGCCATCGTCGTGCTGGCGCTGGGGACGCTCGGGTTCGGCCTCTACGTCTCGAACTTCTCCAACTACGACCGAACCTACGGCTCGCTGGCCGGAGTCATCGTCTTCCTGCTGTGGCTGTGGATCGCCAACCTCGCCCTTCTCTTCGGAGCGGAGTTCGACGCCGAGCTCGAACGCGGCCGACAGCTTCAGGGTGGCATCGCGGCGGAGGAGAACATCCAGCTGCCCGCGCGCGACACCCGTAAGAGCGACAAGCGTGCCGAGAAGGAGCGCGAAGACGTCGCCGAGGGGCGCCGTATCCGCCTGGAGCACGAGGGCGACGGGTAGGCGATAGGGGCAGACCTCCTGCGTCGCCGCTACCGGCGGTGCCTGGATGAGAGAGTCCTCACCTCGAGGTCAGCCCCAAACGGCCCCGGAGCGTCACCGCGGCCGTACTGTGAGAAGACAGGTCCCGCAGACGCCGCTCAGTCGCCGTCACACCAGCACCCCGAATCGCTTGTCGAATCGCCCTCTTTGAAGACTCTCCGCGACCTGGTGTGCAACGTTTAGGAGAGCGCCATGGGCATGTTGTTTTACGGATCCGCCGATTCGCCCGTCCACATCGAGGATGTGCTGCTGGCGCATCTGAAGGTCGTGATGACGACCAAGCTGCGCCGCAGCGAGAGCTTCACCGTCGCCTGGCGGCACGACGCGCAGAGTCCTGCCGGACGCACGACGCTGTGGATCTCGCCGAGCATCCCGCTGCGTTTCCTGTTCGATTCCGCGGAACCCTGCGCGCTCGACCCGCAGCGCATCCGCGACCTCGCCCACGAGGTCTCCCGTACGGGCGCCCTGACGCTGCCGCCGCTGCACACTCCGGGACCCGACGCCACGCAGCACCTCGTCCCCGGCCGTCGGCCGCGCCCGCGGCTGCGTGCCGGCGACCTGGTCTCCGACGGCGCCGGCGCAGCCCGCTAGGCCGGGTCCGCGCCGGGCCAGGGCACGGCGCCCAGTCGCGCGTACCGGAGCCCGGCGGCATCCCATACCGGTCCGAGCATCGCGACGCGACCGGCGAACTCGACCGGATCGCGGTCGCCGGCAGCCGACCAGCCGATCTCGGCCAGCGCGGCGGCACGGGGGAACGCGAGGTGCTCGACGTCGGCGATGGTGAGCGCCGTCTCGGTCCACAGGGGCGACTCCACGCCGAGGATGTCGGATTCCGCGATGCCGTCCACGATGGCCGTGGGCTCCCACGCATACGCGGCGTCGAAGGACGTCGGCCCATCGGCCCAGTCCAGGCCGAGCGCGTAGCCGCCGGGAGTGGGGATGTCCTCGGGGTAGCGGATGTCGAGATACGCGACGTCGGCCGGCGACATGATCACCTGCCCGCCGCGGGCGACCACGGAACGCACCTGCTCCGCCGCCGGTGACACCGGCTGCAGGTAGCTCCAGTACTGCGCGATCGTGCCGGCGGGGAGGTCGTCGCACGACCCGATCTCGTGCCAGCCGATGACGCGCTTGCCCGTGCCCGCGGCGGCGGACGTGATGCGCCGGACGAGATCGCGATAGTCCTCGGGCGATGTCGACCAGGATTCGTCGCCTCCGACGTGCAGCCACGGACCGGGCGTGAGCGCGGCGACTTCGCCGAGCACGTCCCGCAGGAACCGGTCGGTCGCCTCGGCGCGCTCGGGCGAGGCGGAGAGCGACGAGAACCCCACTTCGATGCCGTGGTAGGCCTCGCGGGCGACGCCGTCGGCGTTGAGTTCCGCGTAGGCGTGGAGCGCGGCATTGGTGTGCCCGGGCAGGTCGATCTCGGGGACCACGGTGATGAAGCGC
>NZ_JANJFJ010000148.1:0-10246 GCF_024626565.1 Microbacterium sp. zg.Y909 | reverse complement strand
CCCGCCCCGCCGCGCCCGCTCCGGCGCCGCTGTGTGGCCTGGCCGTCGCGCTAACTCCTCAAGAATCGCGTCCCTGCAGTGTTCCGGGCCAGCGGGGCCCGGATCCGGTGCGGGTTTGAGGAGTTACGGCACGCCCACCGCCGCCACCAGCAGAACGCGGTGCTCGCGGATGCCGGCGCCGCTGTGTGGCCGGCTGGTCGTCGCGCGCTAACTCCTCAAGAATCGCGTCCCCGCGGTGTTCTGGGCCAGCAGAGCCCGGATTCGGCGCGGTTTTGAGGAGTTACGGCACGTGCAACCGCCGACCGCCCACCGGGAATTGGCGCACGCCGCGGGCGCGCGAAGAACCGCGCCCCGAAGCGCAGCGGTCAGACGGTGCCGTACAGGCGGTCGCCGGCGTCGCCGAGTCCGGGCACGATGTACCCCTTCTCGTCGAGCCGCTCATCGAGGGCGCCCAGCACCAGCGTCACGTCGCGCTCGCCCACCTGCCGCTGGATCGCGGCGACACCCTCGGGGGCGCCGAGGATGCAGATGGCCGTCACGTCCTGGGCGCCGCGGGCGAAGAGGAAGTCGATCGCCGCGCCCAGCGAGCCGCCGGTGGCGAGCATCGGGTCCAGCACGAAGCACTGCCGATCGCTGAGGTCGTCGGGCAGACGCTCGGCGTAGGTCGCGGGCTGCAGGGTCACCTCGTCGCGCAGCATGCCGAGAAAGCCCACCTCGGCCGTCGGCATGAGCTTGACCATACCCTCGAGCATGCCGAGGCCGGCTCGCAGGATCGGCACGACGAGCGGGCGCGGCTCGCTGAGCTTCACGCCGGTCGTCTCGATGACAGGCGTGCGGATGGAGACGGGCTCGACGTGCACGTTGCGGGTCGCCTCGTAGGCGAGCAGGGTGACGAGTTCTTCCACCAACTGCCGGAACATCGGCGACGGTGTGCGCTCATCCCGCAGCACCGTGAGCTTGTGAGTGATGAGGGGGTGGTTGGCCACATGGACGCGCATGGGACCAGCCTACGCGGTGGGCCGATCCGCTGCGGGCGCCACATCACGGGCCTCGGCCATGGTGATTCGTCGGTCAGCAATGTGAGCCGGTCATCGGTGACGCGGAGCGGCCGCGCGTCTGCGCGGCCCGGGCAATAGCCTGTTGCGTGTGAACCTGCCTGCGCGAGCCACCGACCTGGGGGCGATGGATCGCGCCCTCGCTCTGGCCGCCGAGGCCGCCGAGGCCGGTGACATCCCGGTCGGGGCGGTGGTGACCGATGCCGCCGGCACCATCATCGGCGAGGGACGCAACCTGCGTGAGGCCACGCACGACCCGTTCGCACATGCCGAGGTCGTCGCACTGCGGGCCGCGGCGGCGTCGCTCGGCGCGTGGAACCTGTCGCGCTGCACGCTGGTGGTGACACTGGAGCCGTGTGTGATGTGCGCGGGCGCGATCATCCAGTCGCACCTGGACCGGCTGGTGTTCGGCGCATGGGACGACAAGGCGGGGGCGGCCGGGTCGATGTACGACGTCGTCCGCGACCGGCGGCTGCCGCACCGGGCGGAGGTGGTGGCCGGCGTGCGTGAGCACGAGGCATCCGCCTTGTTGCGCGCCTTTTTCAGCGAGCGTCGCGAGCCTTGACCCAGCGCTGATCCCGGCCGCGCCGAACACTCACTCCGCCCCGCGAATAGTCACTCGGCGCAGCGGGGAGGGTCAGTCCGACGACGCGATGACGATCGCCTCGGTGGGCGGGGCGGGGTCGGCGGGCCGGCCGATGTATCCGATCGCGGCCAGCAGCGCCTGACGGAACTCCGCCGGCCGCTCCAGGTGAGGACTGTGCCCCACGCCTTCCAGGGCGACCTCGACGACCTCGCCTCCCGCGGAGGCGTACGCGCCGAGCACGTCGCGGGTCTGGGTCACCATCTCCTGCGGCGGGGCGACGTCGGCGCCCGGCCAGCCCGGAACGACGCCCAGCTGCCCGAGGTTGTTGTAGTCCGCGAACGAGGCATCCGACACGATCGCGTCGGCGGTGCCGTGCACCCACAGGATCGGCGGCTTGCGGTCGAGGTCGATGATGCCGGAGACGTCGAAGTATCGCGGGGCCAGGGCGTTGAGCACGCCCGTCGTTCCGGGAGCGAAGCCCGGCCAGTTGTCGCTGTGCGCGCTGTCGCCCGGGTAGTTCCCCGACGCGGTGGAGGTCGTCAGCATCGACTCGACCCAGAGATCCTCGTGCGTGGTGCGGTAGCCGGGGGCGACGTACGACGCCCGGAAGACGTTGCGCGGCGAGGTCGATGCCTCGTCGCTGCTGTCGCGGTCGTTCAGACGCTGCACGAAGTCGGGGTTGGCGGCGCCCGCGCCGCACCCCGCGTCGTCGTCGGTCAGTCGGCTGCCGTCTCGGCGCGTGCCGCCGAAGCCGTAGGGCGAGATCGGCGCCTCCAGCGTCAGCGAGAGCGCGCGGTGGTCGAGCGCGTACTGCATGACCACCCCGGCGCCGAGCGACCAGCCGACCAGGTGGGTCGGTCCGAGCCCCAGGGCTTCGAGCGTGGCGTGCAGGTCGTCGCTGAAGTCCCGCACACCCCGGGTCGCGTCGACGGGCGCGTGGTCGGTGCCGCCGAAGCCGCGCAGGTCCACGGCGATGGGCCGCAGCTCGCGCGGGAGGTCCTGCATGATCTCCTGCCAGAACAGACTGGATGCCACGTCGCCGTGCACGAACACGATGGTGCGGTCGGCCGGTGTGTCGGGGCTGTCGCCGGTGCGTTCGAGAATGTTGACGGACAGCCTCGGCGTCTCGATGAGCCGCGCCGAGATGCCGTCGAGGAGGGTCTGCATGGGTGCGTCCTGCGTCCTTCGTCTGCTCGGTGGCAGCGGCCTGCGGGGCCGCGCCCGTCTTCGTCACTATAGCCGTGCGGCACCTCCGCGCCGACGGGGGGAGGGCCGTCTCAAACCACGCCGCGGCCGGTCTGGAAAGATGGGGTGATGACCACTGCGCTGCCTCCGATCGCGATCCTCGGTGCCGGTTCCATGGGTGGCGCCGTGCTGCACGGTCTCGTGCGCTCGGGGCTCGCCCCCGACGTACGGGTGACCAACCGCACGGCAGCCAAAGCCGCTGCCCTCGATGGTCTCCCCGGCGTGACGAGCGTGGCCCTCGAGCAGGCGCCGCACGGCAACGCCGAGGCCGCGGCATCCGCCGACATCGTGCTCATCGGCGTCAAGCCCGCGATGGTCCCCGACCTGCTGCGCGAGGTCGCCCCGCACCTGCGGCCCGGCACCATCGTGGTGAGCCTCGCGGCCGGGGTGACCCTTGCGACCTTCGAGTCGATCCTGGGGGAGGGGATGCCGGTGCTGCGCTCCATGCCCAACACCCCGGCTCTCGTCGGCAAAGCCGTCACCGGGCTCGCCGCCGGCACGAGCGCCGGCCCCGCCGAGGTCGAGGTGGTGCGCCGGCTCTTCGAGACCGTCGGCGTCGTCATCGAAGTGCCCGAGGAGCAGATCGACCCGCTTTCGACGATCTCAGGCTCGGGGCCCGCGTACGTCTTCCTGCTGATCGAAGAGCTCACCCGGGCGGCCCAGGGCAAGGGCTTCGACGAGGCGTCTGCGCGGCTCATGGCCGAGCAGACCTTCATCGGCGCCACATCCCTGCTCGAGGCGTCCGGCGAGGACCCGGCGGAGCTGCGGCGGCAGGTCACCAGTCCGAAGGGAACGACGGAGCGCGCGGTGGCCGTGCTGCAGGGCGCGGGGCTGGCCGCGCTCTTCGCCGAGGCGACCGATGCCGCCCTGGCCCGCGCCCGGGAGCTCGCCGCCGGCTCCTAGCCGTCGACGCAGGCCCGCTCAGCGGGCGAGGGCGGCGAAGCGCTCGATGTCGGAGTTCGTCCCCGAGACGATGATGAGGTCGTGGTTCGTGACGACCGTGTTGGCCTCGGCGTAGCGGAACGGCTTTCCGGGACTCTTCACCCCGACCACGGTCACGCGGTACTTCGTCCGCACGCCCGACTCGTTCAGGCCCACGCCCCGGATGAACTTCGGCGGGTACATCTTGGCCAGTGCGAAGTCGTCGTCGAAACGGATGAAGTCGAGCATGCGGCCGCTGACGAGGTGGGCCGTGCGCTCGCCGGCCTCGCGCTCGGGATAGACCACGTGGTTCGCGCCGACGCGGGCGAGGATCTTGCCGTGGGACTGCGACACCGCTTTGGCCCAGATCTGCGGGACCTTCAGATCGACGAGGTTCGCGGTGATCAGCACGGATGCCTCGATCGACGAGCCCGTCGCCACGATCGCGACCTGGAAGTCCTGCGCGCCGACCTGCTTCAGCGCGTCGATGTTGCGGGCGTCGGCCTGCACGGTGTGGGTGACCCGCTCGGACCACTTCTGCACGAGCTCGAGGTTCGCGTCGATCGCGAGGACCTCGCGGTCCAGGCGATCGAGCTCTCCCGCGCACGCGGCGCCGAATCGGCCGAGGCCGATGACGAGGACGGGGGCGTCGCCCCGGATCTGCTCAACCAACGATCGGCCTTTCCACGGGCATCGAGTACAGCTGTGAACGCGCCGTCGCGGCGACCGCCGCGGCGAGAGTCACTGTACCAATGCGGCCCATGAACATCGTGGCCGCCAGGACGTACGACGCCGAGTCCGGAAGCTCCGCGGTGAGACCGGTCGACAGTCCCACGGTGGCGAACCCCGAGATGACGTCGAAGAGCACCATCTCGACAGGCGCCTTCGTGATCTGGGTGATGACGATGGTCGACAGCGCGACGATCGTCGCGCCCCAGGCCACGACCGACAGCGCCACCCGCTGCACGTCGCTCGGGATGCGGCGGCCGAACGCCTCGACCTGCTGCCGGCCCTGGGCCTCGGACCACACGGCGAGGGCGAGCACCGCCAGCGTGGTGACCTTGATGCCTCCCGCGGTGGAGGCGGAGCCGCCGCCCACGAACATCAGCATCGAGCCTGCAAGGAGCGATGAGCCGTTGAGCTCACCGATCTCGATCAGCGAAAACCCGCCGGAGCGGGTCATCGCCGAGAGGAAGAGCGACTGGAAGGCCGTGTCCCAGGCATCCATCGACCCGAACGTCTTCGGGTTGAGATACTCCAGGATCACGAACACGACGGCGCCGGCGAAGAAGAGGGCCGTGGTCGTGATGAGCGTGAGCTTGGTGTGCAGCGACCAGCGACGGACGTGCCACGTGTGGCGCCACAGCGTGAAGATGACCGGGAAGCCGATCGACCCGAGGAAGACCCCCACCATCAGCACCGAGAGCAGGAAGTAGTCGTTGGCGAAGGGCGTCAGGCCCTCGGGATTGGGTACGAAGCCGGTGTTGGTGAAGGACATCGCCGCGTAGTAGGGCGCCTCCCACAGCGCGGTGAGCGGATCGATGCCCGCGGCGATCAACGCCGGGTAGAGCAGGATGCTGAGGCCCGCTTCGATGATCAAGGTAGACAGGGCCACGGTGCTCAGCAGCTGGCCCACCTCGCCCAGCCGCACCGTCTGTCCCTCGTTGACCGGCCCGCCGTGGGCCCGCAGCGGGTTCGAGTCACCGGCGGCGATGAGCTTGGCGCGTAGGCCCAGCCGCTTCGAGATCACGAGTCCCAGGATCGATGCCAGCGTCAGCACGCCGAGGGCGCCGACGTTCACTCCGATGTAGGTGATCACGTGGCCCAGTGGCGACCAGTGCGTCGCCATGTCCACCGTGGACAGTCCCGTCACGCAGATGGTGGAGACCGCGGTGAACACCGCGTCGGCGAGCGCGGTGCGCTTTCCGTCCGCCGCTGCGGCGGGCAAGGAGAACAGGGCGGTGAAGATGAGGATGAGGACGGCGAAGATCAGCACGGCGAAGCGTGCCGGCGAGGAGGTGGTGAGGTCGCGAATCTCATCGCGCAGCCACCGAATTCCTGCGAGGGTGCGGAGCCGCGAAGGGCTGCCGACGTCGTGCCGCGCCATGCGGCGCCCTCCTCGCTCTTGGATCCGTGTCATGGTACTCCCCGAGACCCGCGGCTAACCTAGCTTCATGGCGGATATCTTCGACGTGATCGCCGACGGTACCCGTCGCGACATCCTGCAGCTGCTGCTCTCGCGCTCGGCGAACGGGGAGCGGGGCGGAACGAGCGTCTCACGCATCGTGCAGGACCTCGGAGTCAGCCAGCCCACCGTGTCGAAGCACCTCAAGGTGCTGCGCGAGGCTGGGCTCGTGTCTGTGCGCGAAGAGGGACAGCACCGCTACTACAGCCTGTTGACCGCTCCGCTGGACGCCGTCGATGACTGGCTCATGCCCTTTCTGCTCGAAGAGGAGACGGACGAGGCGCCCGTCCTCAACGACTCCGCCGCTCAGGCAGCCGACGCCGTCGGACGTGCGGCGGCCTCTGCCCGGCACGCGTTCGCCAGCGTGTTCAGCAAGATCCCGGGGCGCTGACCCGGCGCGGGCATCGGACCGCTCGACCGTCGCTGCGCCTATCTCGGCAGCATGCACAACCGCACCAGCAGGTTCAGCTGTTTACACGCGTCACAGTGGCCCCCTAGTGTGGCATCCAGCGTGAGGGGGGAACCATGGCTGAACTGCCGGATGTGCGATTCTTGACGGTCGCCGAGGTGGCCGAGCTGATGCGCGTCTCGAAGATGACGGTCTACCGCCTCGTCCACGCCGGGGAGCTGCCGGCTGTGCGGTTCGGCCGCAGCTACCGCGTGCCCGAAAGTGCCGTGCTCGACGCCCTGCAACGGCCCATCGCCGACGTCGGCTAGACTGATCCGAGGCATTTTCAACTTTTGCCCGATCCCGGGTTCGGTACCTCCGCACCCAGACCCCTGACATAGCGAGGTTTTCCGTGGGTTCAGTCATCAAGAAGCGCCGCAAGCGCATGGCGAAGAAGAAGCACCGCAAGCTGCTGCGTAAGACTCGCCACCAGCGCCGCAACAAGAAGTAAGCGGCATCCCGCACAAGCGCCCCCGACCGTTCTGCGCGTCGCAGGGGCGCTTCGTGTTCGAAAGGACGTCATGAAGTCGATAACCGTCCAGCAGCTGCGCGACCGGCAGGAGACGCCGCTGATCGATGTGCGCGAAGAGGGCGAGTTCGCTGCGGGCCACGTGCCCGGCGCGGTGAATCTGCCCATGTCCCAGCTCGGCGGCCTGCTCGACCGTTTGCCGGACGAGCCCTTCGACGTCATCTGCCAGGCCGGCGGCCGTTCGGCGCAGGTGGTTTCCGCGCTCACCCAGCGCGGCTACGACGCCACCAACGTCGAGGGCGGCACCGGCGAGTGGATCGCGGCGGGCCTTCCCGTCGAGCGTTGACGTGACCACCGTCACGCTGCTCACGAAACCGGGATGCCACCTCTGCGACGTCGCCCGCGAGGTCATCGAGACGGTCGTCGCGGAGTTCCCCGAAGGGGATGTCGACGTGCAGGAGCACTCGATCCTCGACGACCCCGCCTTGCACGAGCTGTGGTGGGAGAAGATCCCGGTCGTGCTGGTCGATGACCGTCTGCACGCCCATTGGCGCGTCTCCCCGGAACGGCTGCGCGCCGCGTTGACCGAGGAGGTCCCCAGATGATCCGTCACGTCGTGGCGTTCAAGCTCGCCGACACCGACCCCGCCGTCCGCGCGGTCCAAGCCGCCGAGGCGGCGCGCCGGCTCACCGCGCTCGTGGGCGTCGTGCCGTCGCTGCGGGCGATGAGCGCCGGGGCGAACGCGCTGGATCTACCCGGCAACTGGGAGCTCGTGCTGGTGGCGGACTTCGACGACGCTGCGGGACTCGACGCCTATCAGGTGCACCCCGCGCACGAGGAGGTCGCCGCTTTCATCGGCGGCATCCGCTCCGACCGCGTCGCGGTGGACTTCGAGGTCTGAGCGACTTCAGCCGTGCAGCCGGGCCGTGAGTGCGGCGAGCTCATCGTCGCTGAAGCCGCCTGAGCGCAGGTACGCGGCCGACCCGCCGCGCCCGTCGACCCAGGCCAGTGCGGCGTCGATGGCCGATGCCGGCGCGCCCGCGATCAGCGCCGTCAGCGCAGGCGTCAGCGGGACGCCCATGCTCGTCACCGTGGCGAACATGCGATCCGCCCACGCCCCGGCCAGGTTCTGCTCGGACAGGGTGTAGTCGGCGACGATCGCGTCTCGCTGCACCCCGACGGCGTCGAGGATGAGGGCGATGGCGACGCCGGTGCGGTCCTTGCCCGCCGTGCAGTGCATCAGCACGCCCTGCGCGCGGTCCGTCGGCGCGGCCACCGCGCGTGCGGCCTCCGCGAAGGCAGTGGCACCGTGCTCGAGCATGCTGACGTAGACCTCGTCCAGGGTGGGAAGATGCTCCAGCGCGTCGGCGATCGCCTGCGCGGCGGCATCGGGGTCTCCCGACTGCCGACCCATCTGCATCGCCTGCTGGGCGAGTCCCGTGATGGCGCCCTCCAGCAGCGGCAATTGGACGGTTCGGAACGACCGGCTGGCGGGCAGCCGGTTCGGAGCCATCTGCTGCTCGAACTGCGTGCGGAAGTCGACGAGCACCTCGATGTCGCTGCCGGCGAGCTGCTCGAGGCCGTCTGCCGTGAGGCCGCTCAGCGCATCGGAGCGGAACAGCACGTCCGCCGCAGTGGTGCCGCCGGCGGTCAACGGCATGCCGCCGACGTCGCGGAAGTTGACGGTGCCCTCGAGGGTGTCGATCATCCGCAGAGCCTAGCCCGGCAGAGGGGTACGCGACCGGACCGCCCCCCGGGGGGAGGCGGCCCGGGCGTCGGGTCTCAGCGGTGTGCGTCGGCAGCCGGGCCGCCTGTCGCCACCGACTCCGGGCGGCGGTTGCGGACGAAGACGATCGCGATGACGGCGGCGACGGCCATCCCGACGGCGGCGGCGACGAACGTCGCGCTGTAGCCGTCGACGAGGGCGCTGGTGGCCGGGATGCCGGACCCGTGCGGGCCCACCACGGCGGCGTACACCGCGGTGAAGACCGACAGTCCGATCGAGCCGCCGATCTGCATCGCCGAGTTCGCGGTCGCCGAGGCGACGCCGGCGTCGTGGGCCGGGACTCCGGCGAGGGCGAGGTTCTGCAGCGGCACGAAGATGAACGCCATGCCGAAGCCCATCACGATCAGAGCGGGCAGCACCTCCACGGCATAGGCGCCGCCGGTGATGCGCGAGAGCAGCAGCAGGCTCGCCGCCACCACGAGGGGGCCCGTGATCATGAGCGGGCGCGGCCCGATGCGGCCCAGCACCGTGGTGACGATCGGCGCCGTCAGCATCGTTGCCAGCGGCAGCGGGAGGCTCGCCAGCCCCGCCGCCAGAGCCGACATGCCCAGCACGATCTGCAGGTGGAAGGTCAGGTACAGCGTCGCACCGATCATGACGCTGCCGGCGACCGCCTGGATGAGGAACGCTCCGGCGCGCACGCGGTCGGTGACGACGTGCAGGGGCAGCAGCGGGTTGCGCGCACGCGTCTCGATCCACACGAACAGCGCCAGAAGCACCACACCGGCGGCGAGGAACGCGATGGTCGACACATTGCTCCACCCGAACTCCGCGAGGCTGAAGCCGTAGACGAGCGCCCCGAGGCCCAGGGTCACCGTGACCGCGCCCCACGCGTCGTAGCGGTTGTCGCCTTCGGCCTTGGACTCGCGCAGGAACAGCAGCGCGCCGACGATGCCGATCACGACGAACACCAGGTTCACCAGCAGGCACCACCGCCAGCTGAAGAACTCCGTCAGCACACCGCCCAGAGCCAGCCCCACCGCCGCGCCCGCACCGGCCACGGTGCCGAACACGGCGAAGGCGGTGTTGCGTTCGCGGCCCGACGGGAACGTGACAGTCAGCAGCGCCAGGGCGGCGGGGGCGAGGAGGGCGGCGAAGACGCCCTGCAGCCCGCGCGCGAGGATCAGCTCGGTGCCCGTCTGCGCGAGACCGCCCCAGAGCGACGCGATGCCGAAGCCCACCATGCCCACCATGTAGGTGCGCTTGCGGCCCCAGTAGTCGGCGACGCGGCCGCCGAGCAGCAGCAGCGCTCCGAAGGCGAGGGCGTAGGCGGTGACGACCCACTGGCGCGCGCTGTCGGTGAGGTCGAGTGCCGCCTGGGCCTGGGGGAGCGCGATGTTCACGATCGTGCCGTCGAGGACGACCACGAGCTGTGTGAGCGACAGCACGGCGAGGGCCCACCAGCGGGTGCGCGCGGACACGGGTGAAGACATGGAAAAACCTCCGGAGGTCTGGGTGAGAGATGCCGGAGGTTTCGAGCCTCGGACCGCAGGCGAGAGCCGTGCGACCACCTCGCGCAGGGGGCGAGCGAACCCCCAGTTTACCCTCCGC